>DATAOI010000056.1 GCA_036265815.1 Gemmatimonadales bacterium | reverse complement strand
CAGGCCGGGCATCGTGCTGGACGGCAGGAAGGAGGGCGGTCGGCAGCCCGTGGCGCTGATGGGCAAGGTGTACTGCAAGGTCGACGCACAATACGGAGCGATCGACATCGGCCATCTGCTGACAACCTCGCCAACGCCCGGGCATGCCATGCGCGCCGGTGACCCGCTCCAGGCCTTCGGGGCCTGCCTGGGCAAAGCGCTCGCGCCGCTGTCCGCGGGGCAGGCGCTCATTCCGATTCTGGTGACACTGCAATAGGAGGCGCTATGTCTGCCGTACGTACCAGCCCCCTGGTGCCCGCCTTCGATCCTTCACTCTCGATTCGCACCTACGCCGAGGAGCGAGGCGTGACGCCGCCAATCTCGATGCGGGGGCTGCTGGGACGCGTCGAGAGCGAGCAATTTCATGACACCATCACCTCCGCCGGCTTGGAAGCCCTCGGCGGCACGGTAGACCTGACCATTCGCAGCGATGGCACGTTCGACGTTCAAGTCCACATGCACGACAGCGGATTCGTCTCGTACAGCTTTCGGGTGGTGATTGTCCTAGTCGGCGCCGGCGCCGCTGGCGGGCTCGTCCAAGACGAGACGACTCTTGGGGCGGCCCTCCTGTTCGAGTGCACGGGGGAGGTCGAAGGCACGGACAAGACCGTACCACTGTCACACGAGCCGCAGCGGAACTTCGATTGGCAGCAGTCCGGTGTCAGACAGGCGATCGCCAACAACTGGCAGCAATTCCGCAACGGGCACATGCACGTCTCCAAGGCCTACGAGCACGGAGGGGTTGTGGGCACGATGGAGGAGATCGCCGCCGAGCTGACCAGCTTCCTAATCGGAACGGCGGTGCTGGGTATGCCGCCGGTCGCCCTGATCGTCCTGACCTCGTCGACCCTGGGGCGACTGACAGGCGTTCGCTTCCTCGGGCCTGGCGGGCTGGTGGGCTTCACCGCCGCCGCAGGAACCTTCTACCTGTTCGGGCCGGCGATGGTCTTTCCGGTGTTCGTGGCCGGCACCGTCGCCGGTGAGTTGATCCTTCCCAGGCACCGCCCGCTCGAAGGCGATGAAATCGCCTTCGCCCGCCAGGTATTCGGCGACACGATTCCGTATGATCGGGTGATTCTGTCGGACCTGGTGGGCATCGGAGGGCGTCCCTTCACGGTGCCTGGCATCGATGGGTCGATCATCGTGAACATCGGGGTCCGGAGCGCCTACGACAACCCGACCACGGATACCGGGGATTGCAGGAACCGTCCGGGTCAGCTCTTCATCCACGAGCTGACACACGCGTGGCAGATCGCGAACGGCTCGTTGGAGGGGTTCGTCTGCGATGCGGCGATCGAGACCAAGGTGGGTGAGGTGACGGCGGGTAAGTCCAAGATGTACAGCTACGGTTCGGCCGACGGGGACTGGGGCTCGGACTTCAACATGGAGCAACAGGCCACGTTGGTCGAGGAGTGGTTCGGCGGGACGAATTGCAAGGGTCCGAGCCGGCCCGGGCCTCGGACGGCCATGGACCCGAATGATCCGTATTTCCACTACATCGCAGGGAATATCCGATTGGCATTGACGTAGGTAGCTGCTCAAGATCCCCTACTACCTTGCCCGGCTGGCTCCGGATCGATCCCACCTTCGCCCCGCTACGCGGCGACCCGCGCTTCTAGCGGCTGGTGAGCGAGCATTAGGCCACTCGCGTCCTTGGCAGCCTGAAGGAGCCTCGGAAAAGGTCCATTCCTGCCACCCGCTCGCTCCGGTTTAGCTTACGGCATGACCCGACCGCTCGATCCATGCTGTGAGACCTTCGCCGATGACGACCTGCCGCCGGCTCCTGACTGGCGGCCCGAGCTACCCTCCGCCAAGGTGGGGAGGTTCACGTCGGCGGACCTGTTCACGCTGGCGGACGCAGGGTAGCGCGGTCGGTGCCTCAGTCACCTCCCGCGACGGCCGCCGGAACGCCTCCAGGCAGACGCCCCTCGCCAGTTCGTGCGCTCCGGCACCGCAACTACCGGCTCTTCTTCGCCGGACAGAGTCTCTCGCTGGTCGGCACCTGGATTACCCGGATCGCCACCAGCTGGCTGGTGTACCGGCTCACCGGCTCCGCTCTTCTCCTCGGGGTCGTCGGCTTCTGCGGGCAGATTCCGACGCTGTTCCTGGCACCGCTGGCCGGCGTGTTCGTGGATCGATGGGACCGCCACCGGGTCCTGGTCGCGACCCAGGTGCTCTCGATGCTGCAATCGCTGACCCTGGCGCTGCTCGCGCTTTCCGGCATCATCACGGTAGTCGAGGTGCTGGTTCTGCAGGTGCTGCAAGGCGTGATCAACGCCTTCGACACACCGGCCCGCCAGGCGTTCGTCGTCGACATGATCGAGGATCGCGCCGACCTGCCCAACGCCATAGCGCTCAACTCGACGATGGTGAACGCCAGCCGGGTGCTCGGCCCCTCCATCGGAGGGGTGCTCATTGCCATGGTCGGGGAGGGCTGGTGCTTCATGGTGGACGCGATCTCCTATCTGGCGGTGATCGCGTCCCTCCTGGCCATGCAGGTGATACCGTCCCGCCGGCCTCGACCGGAGACCCGGCTGCTGGAGGACCTGGCAGCCGGCTTCCGCTATGTCAGCGGGTTTGTGCCGATCCGGACCGTGCTGATTCTGCTGGCCGTGGTGAGCACCATGGGGGTGCCGTACGCCGTGCTGATGCCGGCCATCGCCGCCAAGGTCCTGCACGGCGGCCCCCATACCCTCGGCCTGCTCATGACGGCGTCAGGAATGGGTGCGCTGGGCGGGGCCGTCTACCTGGCCTGGCGGCAGACCGTGCTCGGGCTGGGCCGGGTGATCGTCATCGCGTCGACGGTGTTCGGTCTCGGACTGGTGGCCTTTGGCCTGTCGCGACGGCTCTGGCTCTCGCTGCTCATCCTGCCGCTGGTCGGCGCCGGATTCATGGTGTCGCTCGCCGCCACCAACACCATCGTACAGACGATCACCGAGGAGCACCTGCGGGGCAGGGTAATGGCGTTCTACACCATGGCATTCCTCGGCACCGCGCCGATCGGGAGCCTGCTCGCCGGCGTCCTGGCCGACCACCTGGGAGCGCCGACCACCATTGTGCTCGGTGGCGGGGTGTGCCTCGCGGGGGCCGCGTGGTTTGCCGCGCGCCTGCCTCGGATGCGGGAGCTGATCCGGCCGATCTACGTGCGGCAGGGGATCATCGCGCCGCCGGTGGTGGAGTCGACCGTCCAGCTCGGGTGAGGGCGGCAGGTACGCTCAGGGTGAAACCTGGCAGCTCGGATTCCCGTTGGCATCTACAGCCGCGGCTTCGTCCGCCCACACCCCTCGACCGGAAATGTTCCATGACTCGACGACTGCCATGGCTCTTCATCCTTTCTCTGGCCATCCCGTCCCGACCCGCGGCCGCACAGCACCCGTCGCTGACCTACTCCATCGATCTTAACCACCGGGCCGACGACCTGTTCCGGGTGACCCTTCAGGTCCGCGGGCTCACCGATGAGAACGCCGTCTACCAGTTCGCCTCGACCGCGCCGGGCACCTACGAAGTCATGGACGTGGGCCGCCTGGTGCGCAGCTTCCAGGCGTTCGACGCGCAGGGCCGGCGGGTGCCGGCCGAACAGGTCTCGGTCAACCAGTGGCGCCTGTCCAAACCCGCGGCCGTGCGGACGGTCCGCTACACCGTGGCGGAAAGCTGGGACGCGCAGCTGACGGAGCATCCCATCTACCTCATGTGCGGCACCTCACTCGGGCCCGATCACGCACTCATTAATCCGCACGACGTGATCGGCTATCCGACAGGGCTGCAGGCCGCGCCCATCCGCCTCCGGCTGCTGTATCCGCGCCGCTGGAAGATCGGCACGCCGCTCACCCGCGATTCGACCGGCGCCTACCGGGTCGAGAGCTACGATCAGCTGGTGGATTCGCCGATCCTGCTGGGACGGCTCTCCCGGGCCAAGGTGATGGTGACCGGCGTGCCGGTCGAGATCTTCACCTATTCCAAGACCGATCTCATCAAGTCGTCCCAGCTGCTCAGCGCCATGCACGCCATGCTGGACGCCGCGGGACACTTCCTGGGCAAGCTCCCGGTCGACCACTATACCTTTCTCTACACCTTCGGCGATGCCAATGCCGGAGCTTGGGAGCACTCGTTCAGCTCCGAGTACGTCATGAAAGAGGGAGCGTTCACCGATTCCCTGGGAAAGCGGGTCACCGACATCGCCGCGCACGAGTTCTTCCACGTCGTGACACCGCTCAACATTCACAGCGAGATCGTGGAACACTTCAACTTCGTGACCCCGGTGCCATCGCAGCACGTCTGGCTGTACGAAGGCACCACCGAGTGGGCCGCTCAAGCCATGCAGCTTCGCTCCGGCCTCAAGAGTCCTGAGGAGTATCTCCACACGGTCATTACCAAGATGCAGAACGACCGGCATAACTTCGACAGCACCTACAGCCTTCGCGAGCTCTCCCTCACCTCCTACAGCGACTCGGGACAGCGGCAGTACGGGAACATCTACATGCGGGGAGCGCTGGCCGCAGGATTGCTCGACATCCGTCTGCTGGAGCTTTCCAAGGGACAGCGCGGGCTGGAGGACGTGATCCTGGATCTGACCCACCGGTACGGCAAGCGGCGCGCATTCCCCGAGTCGACCTTTGTCGATACCCTGGTCGCGATGACCTACCCGCAGATCCGCGACTTCTTCGACCACTACGTCTGGCACGCACAGCGGCTGCCGATCAAGGAGTACTACGCGAAGCTGGGGATCACCCTGGTCGAGGACCAAGACGGCAACCCGGACCGGTTCGAGATCGATCCCAACCCCACCGACCAGCAGCGGCTCCTGCGCGAGGCCTGGCTGGGCCGGAAGCCGCGCGGCGCCACGTGAGACGCGCGCGAGCCCCGCTGTGGGGCTTGCTCGGCCTCCTTTTGGCCGTCACTGCCGCGGCCCAGCGGCCAGGTGCCGCTCCAACGAGTTCCGATCCCGCGCTCGTGGTCGTGATCGCCGTCGATCAGCTTCGCCCGGACTACCTGCCGCGATACGCCCGCCAATTTACCGGCGGGTTCCGCCGGATTCTCGACGCCGCGGCGTTCTTCGATCACGCCCGCCAGGATCACGCGATTACCGAGACCGCCCCGGGACACTCCACCATTCTGTCCGGCCGGGATCCGGCGCATACCGGCATCGTGAGCAATCAGCGGGGCGTCGCCGATTCGGACGCGCCGATCCTTGGGTCGGCCAGCGCCCCCGGCGCCTCACCCAGGAAGTTCCGCGGCACCACCCTCTACGATTGGATGCGTGCCGCCGATCCCGACACCCGGGTCCTCTCGGTGTCCCGCAAGGATCGCGGCGCTATTCTGCTGGTCGGACGGGCGCGGGCACCGGTGTACTGGTGGGTGGACGGCCGATTCACCACCAGCCGCTATTACGCTGACTCGCTGCCCGGCTGGGTCCAGGCGTTCAACGCGCGCCATTCCGCCGAACGGTTCGCCGGGCGCGCCTGGACGCCGCTGCTCCCCGCCGGGGAGTACGCCGAGCCGGATAGCGCGCCGTACGAGAACGGCGGACACGAGGTCGCCTTTCCCCATCCGTTCCCGGACGATCCGGTCGAGACCGCGCGCGCCTTTCAGCGCTATCCCTGGATGGACTCGCTCACTCTCGCATTCGCGCTGGAGGGCGTACACGCGCTGGGGCTGGGCGCGCGGGCCCGGCCCGATCTGCTCACCATTTCGCTCTCCACCACCGACGCCGTCGGCCACGCCTTCGGCCCGGACAGCCGGGAGCTGCACGACCATCTGCTCCGATTGGATCGCTGGCTCGGCTGGTTCATGGAGGCACTGGCCAAGTCCGTTCCCGGCGGACGGACCCTGGTGGTGCTCACCGCCGACCACGGGGTTCAGTCGTTTCCCGAACGGTCTCCCGGACTCGGACGGGTGTCGCTGGACGATCTGGTGGCCTCCGCGCAGGGAGCTCTCTCCCATTTCTGGTCCGCGAGTCCGGCGCTCGACTTCGACAGCGGCCTGCTCTCCGCCGACACCGCGGCGCTCCGGTCCCGGGGAGTGAAGCTCGACAGCCTCGCGGCGGCGCTCGCCGCCCAGGCCACTCGACGGACCGGCGTACGCCGGGTCTACACCCCCGCGTCGCTTCGCAGCAGCCCACCTCATGACCCAGAGGCCGCCCTGTGGCGCCGGACGATCCCGCCGGGACACGGCTGGCTGCTCTGTGCCTCCCTCAGGCCAGGGTTCGTCTGGTCGCCTCCCGACCAGCTCATCGCCGAGCACGGGAGCACCGCCCCCGCCGATTTGGAGGTGCCGATCGCCTTCATGGGACGGGGAGTCCGCCCCGCGGTCATCCACCGGCCGATAGACACCGTGGACATCGCCCCGACACTGGCCGCGCTGCTCGGACTCCGGCCGGCGGAGGCGCTGGACGGGGTGCCTCTTCCCGAGGTCCTGCCGCTCCACTGAAGCGCCTGAACCGCTGTATCATCCAGATATCCCCCATGGAGGGTACCTCGATGCAGTCCGTCCCCCGGGTCTTCGTCGTTTCGTTCCTGCTTGCCGCGCCGCTCGTTCCGCTGATGGGCCAGGAGACCGCCACCGCCGGCCCGGCGTCCTGTCTGTCGGATTGGGCGTGTGGCGCCGTCCGGGTTCCGCTCGGATTCGACGTGCGGGCCGTGACCGATGATGGGCGTTACCTGACCCTGGAGGACGGCAGCCTCTGGGAGGTGGATATCTCGGATCGCGCGACGACCGGGTCCTGGCAGGCCGGTGATTTCGTCGCGGTGCATCCCATCAGCGCGCCCCGCGACGGCTACGAGTGGTTGCTGACCCGGACGGAGAACGTGGAGCAGCAGGTGGCGGTGAAGCTGGTCGGCCACCGGCGCCCCACTCAGGAGTAGTAGCGCCGCAGGTGGGCCGCGACCCCATCGAGGTCGGGGAAGAGGCGCCGCTCGTCCACGCTCACCAGGTCGAGCTGGTCGCGGAGCCGCGCGGCATCATGGGCGGGAATCACGAACTTGGTGAGCGTCTGCCCCAACCCGTGCTGATCGAGGAAGCGGTCGAACGGCTGCCGCTTGTCCGAGCAGAGGGTAAAGGTGGCCGACTGCGCCACGATCCTGGCGTCGAGCGAGGGCGGTTCCAGCATGCAGGCGAACGGCCGCTGTTCCCGGTCCGCGCCGCCAAAGAGCGACCAGGGCGTGAACGGCCGCGCCTGGCCGAAGAGTCCTTCCAGGTCCTGGATCAGCAGCGCCAGCTCGGGCAGACCGAACCGCCGGTGGACCTGCTTCCAGTCGAGCCGCCAGATCGCCCGGTCGGTGCCCGCCCCGGTTTCGACCGTGGCGAAGTGTGCCGCGACCAGGGGTGAGTAGGTCCAGTCCAGGAGCCGTGTCGGCAGGCCGTGATGCTGGGCAGCCACCAGCACCTCCCAGTCGTTCACCGGAGGAGTAGAGAAATAGGGTCTGGAATAGCGGATGAAATTTCGCAGGATGTACTCTTCCAGATCGCCCTTGCTGTGCGGCCGGGAGGTGCCGCCGAGCTGGTCGAGGCTGGTGAGCAGGGGCAGCGACGCGTCTGCGCCACCACAATAAATTCCGCTGCCCCGCCGCCGACCCGTGGCCGGATCGGGCTCGGTCGGCGTGACCTCGGCGATGAGGTCGCCGAGGCTGGTGACGATGACTTCGCGGATAGTCATGACGCGGGATCAGGAATGGCGTGGCGAAGAGTCGAAAGCATCGAGCGATGATGTGCGAGGCACGGCAGGATCGCAAGAGCCCGCACCACGCGATCCTTCGCCAGTGACGGCCATCGATCTCGAGGCGCTTGCCCGCCGTCTGCCGGCCCATCCCCGCACCCGTTTCGCGCCGAGTCCCACCGGGTATCTGCACCTCGGCCATGTGGCCAACGCGGTCTATGTCTGGGGAGTGGCGCGGGCGCTGGGTGGCCGCGTGCTGCTCCGGATGGAAGACCATGACCGTGGGCGATGCCGCCCCGAGTATGAAACCGCGCTGCTGGATGACCTCGCCTGGCTCGGCCTGGAGCCCGACGAGGGAACGGTCGAGCACCTGCGGGCGGGCCCGTCGAACCTGCGGCAGAGCGACTGCGGCGACGCATACGCGACGGCCCTCTCACGGCTCTCGGCCAGCGTCTTCGCCTGCGACTGCTCCCGCAAGGACATTGCGCTGGACGGGGGGGACGTGTTCAACGAGGAGACCCGCTATCCGGGCAGGTGCCGGAACCGAGGGCTGGACCCGGCCCCCGGCCGGAGCATCCGGGTCCGCATCGACCCCGGGGAGGAGCGGTTTGTCGATGCGCGGCTGGGCGAGCAGAGGCAGGACCCGGACCAGCAGTGCGGCGATCTCCTGCTGCGGGACCGGCTGGGGAACTGGAGCTACCAGTTGGCTGTGGTGGTGGACGATCTTCGCCACGGCGTTGACCTGGTCGTCCGGGGGGAGGACCTGCTGAGCTCCACCGGCAGGCAGTTGCGCCTCGGGCGCCTGCTCGGCCGGAGCACGCCGCCGGTCTTCCTGCACCATCCGTTGATCCGGAAGCCGTCCGGCGAGAAGTTGAGTAAGGCCGCGAGCGATACCGGCGTCCGGGAGCTGCGGGCCCAGGGAATGAGCCCAGGGGCCGTGCTGGGCCGCGCTGCCTGGCTCACGGGTGTGATCGAGCGGCCGCGGGACCTCGGCCCGGAAGAGCTGGCCGGGCTGTTCGGGGCGGTTTCGGACAACCGCTCCGCTCCCTCCGATAGCGCACCGCTCGGCCCGAAAGGACGCCGGACATGAACCTGTGGCAGGGTCCCATGCCCCGACTGCGGACCAATCCGCTTCGCTCTCGCCTGGCCGGATGGAGGCTCGGCGTCCTCTGTGCGGCCGCGGCTGGGCCTGCGGCCGCACAGGACCTGCCCCACGTCGTGATTCAGACCGCCGCCGGCGACATCGAAGTGGAGGTGGACTCCGAGCGCGCACCGATTACCGCGGCCAACTTCCTGCGCTACGTCGATCTCGGCTTCTACCGCTTCGGCCGGTTTCACCGGACTGTGAGGCCGGACAACCAGCCGGACAACAAGATCAAGATCGCCGTCATCCAGGGCGGACTCGACTCGCTGCGGGTCAAAGACTTCCCCCCGATCCCCCTGGAGCGGACCGGCGTCACCACGCTGAAGCACAAGGACGGCACCATCTCCATGGCGCGTGACGCGCCGAACACCGCCACTTCGGACTTCTTCATCTGCATCGGCGATCAACCCGCCCTCGACTTCGGCGGCAAGCGGAACCCGGACGGTCAGGGGTTTGCCGCGTTCGGGCGGGTCGTGCAAGGCATGGAGATCGTCCGCCGGATCAATCTGGCCCCCGCCGAGGGCCAGCAGCTCACCCCGCCGATCAAGATCCTGAACATCGTGCGGCGGTGAGCGCCGCCGCGCTCGGGATTACGAGCCGGTCTTCCCCGTCAAAATCCCCTGCTGGATCCGCCGGGCTTTGTCCGAGGGGGTGGGGTCCGCCACCAGTCGGTTCTCCATGCGGGTGACCAGCCGCACCTTCGCGTTGAGCGTCAGGGTATCGGTCCCCCGCCGCACCCTGATGGGGAGCGCCTGCCCGTCACTGTTGGCGTAGCGCTTCCGGTATGCCGGGCCGAAATCGGAATTCGTGACCTGGACGTCGCCCAGGGCGAGCAGCTCGTCTCCCACCTGCACCCCGGCATCGGCGGCGGCGCTGTTGGGCTCCAACTGCTTGACCACGACCGCCCGACCCGAGTCCCCGCCGGCGGCGATGCCCAGCCGCGGCTCGCGAATCGTATCGGTGACCTGGCGCATCCCCGCGAGCGGGAGCACCTGGTTCCAGGGATACGGCTCGCGGCCGTCCACGTACCTGGTGTTGAAATCGGCGAAGCTCTTTCCCCCGGCCGCCGCGCTGACCGCCTTCCACCAGTCCGTGGCGGTGAAGCCGCGGCCCTGCTTGTACGTCGCCCGGTAGAGGCCGCGCATCACGTCGTCCAGCGAGCGCCGGTTGTCGCTGGCATCCCGGATGAGGATGTCCAGCATGAACCCGGCAAGGGCGCCTTTCGGGTAGTAGAGGTATTGGGTCCCATCCGTGGGATGGATCCAAGTCGAAAGCGAGGCGTCCTCCAGCGCGGTCGGCGGCGCGTTGGCCACGTCGGCCATATGCTCGGCGGTGCCCTTCATGAACTGTTCCGGCGTGGTGATTCCGCCGCGGACCAGGGCCAGGTCGGCGTAGTAGTCGGTGATCCCTTCGCTCACCCAGAGCCAGGGCGTCGGTTCGGGCCGGTCGTAGCGGTACGGTACCATGTCGGCTGGACGGAGCCGCTTCACGTTCCACGCGTGGAAGATCTCGTGCGCGAGGATCGACGCGAGGTCCGGGGTTCCGATCAGCTGGGTGGTGTAGATCCCGACATGCGAGTTGGTGTGCTCCAGCGCGCTCGCCCCGTTGAAGGTGGAATCGAAGATCGCCATGATATCGTAGCTCTTCCACGGGGTCTCTCCGAACACCGCCGCTTCAGCCGGAATCGCCTTGCTCACCTGACCCCAGAGCTGGGCTCGCGCCGGCCCGGTAAGCGCCCCGACCGGATAGGTGGCGAGCCGGGTCCAGGTTCCGGCGATCTCCATGCTGTCGTAGTCCATGCGGCCCACGAAGAAGGGCTTGTCTACCAGATCGTGGTAGTTCGATTCGCGATAGGTCCCCGGCTGGCCCGCGGGCTCCATGCCGGTGGCCACGATCCAGCCGGGCTGGGTTTTCACCGTGACCGTCGCCGCGAAGTCGGTGCCGCGTCCCTCGGGGTAGGGCAGCACGTTGGTGCCGTTGAAGAGCAGGAAGTCGGGCCGGCCCCAGGCCATGGCATTGTCCAAGGTGTCGGCCAGATAGGCGAACTTCACCGTCATCGAGCGGGCCCCGGCCGGCTGCACCCGCCACGTGTCGTAGTCGAGCTTGTCCCAGGCGAGTGGCTTCGCTCCCGCACTGGCGGAGAAGCTCGAGACCCACCTCGCGAAGAAGCCGAGTTCATAGGATCCAGGCGTCCAGGCAGGAAAGGAGAGGAGCACCGGTCCCGGTCCTGTTACGTCGAAGCTCATCGTCACCGCGATGCTTCGATTCTGTGCTGCCGCCGAGTCGTAGGCGACCTCGTAACGCAGGTTGGTCAGCGGAGCCGACCGAGGCGGGGCGGGCGCGGGCGCCTGCCCACGAAGGGTGCCCGCCGTACTCAGGAGCATAAGGGCGGCGGCCATCCCGCCTCTCAGCGAGCGATCGAGCGTCATGTCCGGTCCTGGTGGAAGGTAGGAAGCGTGGTTGGTCAGAGGTTAGACGGCAGGAGACCCTCGAAGGGTTTCACGGCTGGATATCAGGCGTCCGATGGGGCGGGGGTGACCGATGCCGACGCCGGGCTCAGAGGGGCAATCGCCGGCTCGGCCGCAAGCTCCCCCTCCCAGCGGGCCATCACCGCGGTCGCGAGGCAGTTGCCGACGAGGTTGACCATGGTGCGCGCCATGTCCATCAGCTCGTCCACGCCGAGAATCACCGCGACGCCCTCGAGCGGCAGCCCGAAGGCGGTGAGTGTCCCGGAGAGCACCACCAGGGAGGCTCGCGGCACGGCTGCGATCCCTTTGCTTGTGATGAGCAGGGTCAACATCAGCACCAGCTGTTGCCCCACTGTGAGATGGACGCCCGCCGCCTGGGCCACGAAGATCGAGGCCACGCCCAGGTACAGCGTGGAGCCGTCGAGATTGAAGGAGTAGCCCGTGGGCATGACGAACGCCACGATGCGGCGGGGGACGCCGAACTCGGTCATCCGCTGCATGGCCAGCGGCAGCGCGGCGTCGGACGACGTGGTGGTGAAGGCGATGATCGCCGGGTCCTTGACGGCGCGAATGAACCGCCGGAGCGGGATCCGGGCGATGAGCGCGGCCGGGATCAGCGCCACCAGCGCGAAGATGACCAGGGCCGCGTAGAGCGTCGCGACCAGGAGTCCCAGGTTCCTCAGCACCCCGATACCGCTGTGGCTCACCGTGACCGCCATGGCGGCACCGATCCCGATCGGCGCGTAGCGCATCACGATGCCGACGAACTTGAACATCACCTCCGCCAATCCCTCGCAGAAGCCCAGCATCGCCTCCTTCGGCCGGCCGGGCACCCGGGTCAGCGCGACGGCGAAGAGGGTCGCCCAGAACACCACCTGCAGGACCTCGTTGTCCGCGGCGGCCTCGAAGAAGCTGCGGGGAACGATGTGCTCCAGGAACCCGCCGAAGGTGGTGGGCGCGGGCCGCGGAATGGCCGCGTGGGGATCGGGCGGCGGCAGGATCACGCCGATGCCGGGCCGGGTGACATTGACCGCGACGAGGCCGACGGCCAGCGCCACCGTCGTCATCAGCCAGAAGTAGCCGATCGATTTTGCGGCCAGCCGTCCGATGCGCTTGAGGTCGTCGCCGTGGCCGGCGATGCCGATGACCAGAGTGCCGAAGATGATCGGCACCACGACCGACTTGATCACCCGGAGGAAAACGTTCGAGAGCGGCTTGAGCGTGACCGCGAACTCCGGGGCCATCCATCCGATCAGGATTCCACTGGCCATCCCGATGAAGATCCACCAGGTGAGCGACAGATTCCTGAGGACCCGAAGCATCAGCGGCCCACCAGCTCTCCGGCCTTGGCCTCGATGCCAGCCAGCAGTGAGAGATACGACGCCGCGAACTTGGCGACGCCCTCCTCCTCCAACTCCCGGGTCACGGCCGCGAGGTCGATGCCGGCCTCGCCCAGCGCCTTGATCTGGGCCGGCGCAGCCGCGAGTCCGTCCTGAATCCGCACCGCCGGGCGCCCATGGTCGCGGTAGGCGGCGAAGGTCTCGGGCGGAAGGGTGTTGACCGTGCGCGGCGCCACCAGCGCCTCGACGTAGTACACGTCGGGATAGCGGGGATCCTTGGTGCTGGTCGAGGCCCAGAGGGGGCGCTGGGGCCGGGCTCCGGCCTTGGCCAGGCGGCCCCAGCGCGACGTTCCCAGCGACCCTTCGAAGAGCCGGTATGCCACGCAGGCGTTGGCGATCGCCAGCTTGCCCCGGAGGCCGGCGGGATCGCCCTGGCGGTCGAGCAGCGGATCGATCTTGCCGTCGACCCGGCTCACGAAGAAGCTCGCCACCGACCCGATCGGCCGGAGCGGGAGCCCGGCATCCAGCCGGCGGTCCAGGCCGTCCAGGAAGGCGTCGATCACGGCCGCGTAGCGCTCGACCGAGAAGAGCAGTGTGACGTTCACGCTGATCCCGGCCGCGATGCAGTGGGTGATCGCCGGCAGCCCCGCGGCGGTACCCGGGATCTTGATCATCGCGTTGGGCCGGTCGAGCGAACGCCAGAGCCGCTCGGCCTCGTGAATGGTAGCGTCCGTGTCGTTGGCCAGGACCGGGGAGACCTCCAGCGAAACCAGGCCATCGCCGCCGCCGGTGCTCTCGTATACCGGCGCGAAGACGTCACATGCCGCCTGCACGTCCGCCACCGCGATCGCCTCGAAGATCTCCTGCGCGCTCCGGCCCTGGTCGGCCAGCCGGCGGATATCGGCATCGTACAATCGGCTGCCGGCGACCGCCTTCTCGAAGATGCTCGGATTGGAGGTCATCCCCAGCAGGCCGTCGTCCGCAATCAGCCGGGCCAGCTCACCGGAGGCCACCAGGTCACGGGTGATGTAGTCGTACCACGGACTCTGACCCAACTCGCCGAGCCGCACCAGCGGGTTCGGATTCATGCGGACCTCTCTGCCAGGAGCCGCCGCACGATCGCCGCGGCGCGCTCGGGAGTGAACTTGAATTCCTGGAACAGGCGGTCGCCCGGCGCGGAAGCGCCGAACCCCTCCATGGCCAGCATGGCGCCCTGGTCGGTGGTCCAGCGGAGCCAGCCGAACGCGGAGGCCGCCTCGATGCCCAGGCGGGTTCGCACCGCCGGCGGGAGCACCTCGTCCTGGTACGCCTGGGGCTGGGCCGCGAACACCTCCCAGGAGGGCATCGACACCACCCGCACCCGGACCCGGTCGGCCTGAAGCAGCCGCGCCGCCGCGAGCGCGACGTGCACCTCGGAGCCGGTGGCGATCAGAATCGCCTGAGGGAGGCCGCCGGACGAGTCCAGCAGCACGTAGGCACCGCGCCGCGCACCGCTGGCGGATCCCAGCGCCGACCGGTCGAGTACCGGCAGCTTCTGGCGACTGAGCACCAGGATAGTGGGGCCATCGGTCCGCTCCAGTGCCACCCTCCAGGACTCGACGGTTTCCGCCCCGTCGCCGGGCCGGAGCACGACGAGGTTGGGAATCGCTCGGAGCATCGCCAGGTGCTCCACCGGCTGGTGGGTGGGCCCGTCCTCGCCCAGACCGATCGAGTCGTGCGTCCCGATGTAGATGACCGGGAGCCGCATGATGGCGGCGAGCCGGATGGCCGGCTTCATGTAGTCGGAGAAGACCAGGAAGGTGCTTCCGAATGGCCTGAGCCCTCCGTGCGCGGCGATGCCGTTGAGGCAGGAGGCCATTCCGTGCTCGCGCACGCCCCAGTGAAAGGTCCGGCCGCTGCTGGTGGGACCGAAATCCCCGCCCTGGGCCACGGTGGTCCCGGTGCTCCCAGCCAGGTCGGCGGACCCTCCGAGCAGATTGGGCACCACGCCAGCGAGGGCCTGAAGTGTAAGCCCCGAGGCCTGCCGGGTGGCCAGCGGGCCCTTGGCCGGAGTGAGTGTTGGAAGCGCCTGCTCCCATCCGTCGGGCAGCCGGCCGCTGAGCCACCGTTCCAGCTCCAGGGCGAGCTCCGGGTGCGCGCCGGCGTGCGCGGCCAGACGAGCACGCCAGTCGTCCTCCAGCTCGGCGCCACGATCGATCGCCTGGCGCCAGTGCGCCAGCGCATCGTCGGGCACGAAGAACGAGGGCTCGAGCGGCCAACCCATCAGTTCCTTGGTGCGGCGGACCTCATCCTGTCCCAGCGGCTCACCGTGCGCCTTGGCGGAGTTCCGCTTGGTCGGCGCGGGGTCGGCGATGTACGTCCGGAGCGCCACCAGCGTGGGTCTCTCCGTTTCGGCTCGAGCTTCCTCCAGCGCCCGAGCAATGGCGCCGAGGTCGTTTCCGTCCCCCACCCGGACGACGTGCCAGCCGTAGGCCTCGAAGCGGCCGACGACGTTCTCGGTGAAGGTCAGCGCAGTGTCACCGTCGATGGTGATATGGTTGTCGTCCCAGACGAGGGTGAGCTTGCCCAGCCTGAGGTGCCCCGCCAGCGAGGCCGCCTCGCTGGCGACGCCCTCCATCAGGTCCCCGTCGCTCACGAAGGCCCACACCCGGTGGTCGACGACGGTGTGTCCCGGCCGATTGAAGTGGTCTGCCAGCACTCGCTCCGCGATGGCCATGCCGACCGCGTTTCCCACCCCCTGGCCCAGCGGTCCGGTGGTGGTCTCGACCCCGGGCGTGTGACGCCGCTCGGGGTGCCCCGGCGTTCTCGATCCCCACTGGCGGAACGCCTTGAGGTCGTCCAGCGACAGGTCGTATCCGCTGAGGTACAGCAGCGAATAGAGCAGCATCGAGGCGTGCCCGCAGGAGAGGACGAAACGGTCGCGGTCGGGCCAATCGGGCAGGTGCGGATGGTGCCGGAGGAAGCGGCTCCAGAGCACATACGCGGCGGGTGCCAGCGCCATCGGCGTGCCAGGGTGCCCCGACTGGGCCTGCTCCACCGCGTCCATCGCCAGGGCTCGGATGGCGTTGATGCTGCGCCACGCCAGTTCGTCGGAAGGGGCTGCGAAAACCTGCGAATGGTTGGTGCCGTCGGGACGGGTGACTCGGGTGCGAGTGCTCTCTGGCGTCAACCGAACTCCCTTCGAGCGCGGAACCCGAGTCGCGAGATACGAGTTGAAAGAGGTCGGCGAAACATAATCGTCCGGAGAAGGGACGGGCAGAGATCCCTGTCCTCGGGCCCGGCCGCCGGGTAGCTTCGTCCCGTGATCCGATCCGAGGGCAGTTACGAGATTCACGAGGTCGCCGAGCTCACCGGCCTGGCGCCTGCCCGGCTCAGGGCGTGGGAGCGGCGGTATGAGGTGGTTCGGCCGCAGCGAATGCCTAACGGCTATCGGGCCTACACGGCGGGCCAGGTGGCATTGCTGCGCGCTTTCGCGAGGCTGATCGAGGCCGGGGAGCGGATCGGCGACCTCGCGGGCCGGCCGGCGAGCGAAGTGCTGGCCCAGGCCGATGCCCGGGTCCAGACTCGCGCCCCGGACGGCTCACCCCACGCGGCGCTGATCGAGGCTGTGCAGGGCCTCGATCGGGAGCAGCTCGAGACCATGGTGGCGCAACAGCTGTCGCTTCGCGGCCTCGGCGAGTTCGCCCGGGACGTGGTCCTGCCACTGGCCCGGGAGCTGGGTGAGCTCTGGGCCCAGAGCCGGATCCCGGTCGCAGCCGAGCACCTGGCCAGCGAGGTCGTGCTCCATGCACTCAAGGGTGGGCTCAGGATGGCACGCGGGAGTGGGCCCCTCCTGGTGTGCGGCTGCCTTCCCGGCGAGCGGCACGAGTGGGGGCTCCTGGCCACGCTCGCGATCCTGCAGGACGAGGGCTGGCGGGTCCAGTACCTGGGACCCGACCTCCCGGTTCCCGAGCTGGTGGGAGCCGCCTGGAAGCTCTCGCCCGCCGTGGCCGCGCTGAGCGGCAGCAACCCCGCCACAGTACAGGCCAGCCTTCCGGCGCTGTCGGCCCTGCCGGGCAAACTGCCGCCGAACACCGTGGCCGCGATCGGTGGGAGGGGAGTCGAGCCGCACGCCAAGCTGCTTCGCCGGCATGGATTCCGAATCGAGCGGGAGGCCTTCGCCAGGGGCGCGGTGACTGGAGCCCCTCGCCGGGGTTGACGGGGAGGGGATCGGGTGAAATCCTGGGAGCGGCTCCCGGACTCCCCGGGCCGCCGGAGCCCCAGCCAAGGAACCTATGACGGACAGCGCCGCGGACGAGGAGGAGCCTTCGGGCCGATGGCAAAGGACCCGCCGCTCAGGGGGTGCCGGACGGGTCGCAAAGATCCTGTTGCTCGTGCTCGTCGTCCCCATCCTGCTCGGCGTGGGCGTCGCCCTCGTGGCCGGACGACCGCTAGCGTTCGCCGTGGTCCAACGGATGACCATCCGGAAGTTCCCCGACGTCAGATGGATCGATCCTAGCGAGTTCGGCCGCTGGCGGGAGGACACCGGACGGCTCCAGCCATTCGTGCTCGATGCCCGCACCGCGCCGGAATATGCGGTGAGCCATCTCCGGGACGCGGTCTGGATCAATCCGGACCGCCCCAGCCTGCGCCCGCTCAAAGGACTGCCGAAGGACGCCCCCATCGTGGTGTATGGCTCGGTGGGATACCGCGGCGCCCGAGTCGCTCACTGGCTTGCGGCGCAAGGCTATAGAAACGTGCAGAATCTCTCGGGAGGGGTCTTCCAGTGGGCCGACCAGGGCCGGCCGGTGTTTGTGAACGGGCGGCCGGCGGCGGAGGTCCACCCCTACGGCGGCCGGTGGGGTCTCCTGCTGGAGTCGCGCTACCGGGCCAAGGCCCCGGACGTCGAGCGCCGCTTCGCCGCCCCCTGATCCCGCCGCTCAGCTTATCGACGCTCCGGGTCGTGGCTGCTCGTCGGCGTCGTCGGCCGAATCACCACTGCTGTTCCAGATATCGGCAGTCAGCTTCCAGGAGCCGTCCAGCTGCCGCTTCAGGCACATGACGTACTTTCCGGAGTCGGCCGGCTCCTCGACCGTGGCCGGAAGATGGTACCGCCCCACCAGATAGCCGAGATTGCCGTTGACCTCCACCTTGAGGGTGGTGACCTGGAGTCCCTGGTCGGTGCCCTGGTGCCAGAACGCCCCGATGGCGTCACGGCCTTCGATTGGCTCGTGCGAGGGAGGCAGCAGGACGGCGTCCTCGGCGTAGAGCTGGGTCAGCGCATCCGCGTCGCCCCGATTGGAGGCGGCAACGTAGCGGGATACCGCTGCCTCGATGCCCTTCCGGTCGCTCCCGGCCAGGATCGGTCGCGCCCCGACACAGCCGGTTGCGAGGAGCCCAAGTAGGGCAAAGCGGGCGAAGGCAAGGTGATCTGTCATTTTGGCGCCAATCTTGCTAGCTTTCCAAGGTTGTGCATTGGGCTGGCCTGCCGGGCAGGCCGTAACTTCACCATTTTCCTGGATTTTTGTGGCACGCAGATCACGTAAACGTCCCGCTGTCTCCGCCCCAAGCTTTCGCCGCTCACCCGGCCGCTCCATGCAGTCCCACCGCGATTGGCTCCTGTCCTTGCACGGCTCGGTATGCGCATACTGCGGCACCGAGACGCCTGCTGAGACGATCACGCTCGACCATGTCCGTCCCCGCCGGGGTCAGACGGCTTACGACCGTCCGGACAATCTGGTCCTCGCTTGCAGGGAGTGCAACGCGGCCAAGGCGGACACGCCTCTGGTCGCATTCCTGATGCAGAAGCGCGCGCGTGGGGTGTATCTCCTCCATTATGGAGAGCACCTTTCGGAGCCCCTGAAGGAGTTGGCCCGGCAAGCGTCCGAGCGGCCGATCCTCCCCAAGGAAACCTGAGCGGTCGAATAGCTCGCCGCGCTACGCCGCGACGCAGCTTGAGTGACGGAGAAAAGGGGCGGCCCGGTTGGGCCGCCCCTTTCGGCGTCGGGACCCCGGCGACTCAGTCCTGCCCCTCGCCCGCCGCCGACATGGTCGGCAGCGGCACCTTCTTCCGTCCGGACCCGAGTGCCTCACGGATGATGCGGGTCTGCTCCTCGGCATGCGCCGCGGGATATCCCTCCGCCGGACTGGCGCGCTCCGGCCGTCCCACGTAGCTGACCTCGACGGCCGGAGGCGCCAACTCGCGGAGCTTGGACGCCAGATAGCTCCAGGCGCCCATGTTGCGAGGCTCCTCCTGGACCCACACCAGCTCCTCCGCGGCCGGATAGCGCGCCAGCACGTCGCGGCTCTCCTGCCAGGGGAAGGAATAGAGCTGCTCCAAGCGCACGATGGCCGGGCGACCGGACTCCAGCTTCTCGGCTTCGGCGAGCAGGTCGTAGTAGATCTTTCCGGTGCACAGGACCACGCGGGAGACCTCGGACGCACGACTGTTGGCGCTGGGATCGTCCAGCACCGCTTGCCACCGGCCCTGCGACAGCTCCTCCAACCGTGACGACGCCTGCGGGAGCCGCAGCAGGCTCTTCGGTGTCATCACCACCAGCGGACGCTGCCGGGTGCGGCGTGCCTGCCGGCGGAGCAGGTGGAAGTACTGGGCCGGCGTGGTGGGATTGGCCACCCGGATATTCCCTTCGGCCGCGAGCTGAAGGAAGCGCTCCAGCCGGGCGCTCGAGTGCTCCGGGCCTTGACCCTCGTAGCCATGGGGAAGGAGCAGGGTGAGCCGAGTGGTGAGCCCCCACTTGGAGAGGCCCGCCGCGAGGAACTGGTCCACGATGACCTGGGCGCCGTTGATGAAGTCGCCGAACTGCGCTTCCCACAGCACCAGCGCCTCGGACGCGGCGGCGCTGTAGCCATATTCGAAGCCCAGCGTGGCGAGCTCCGACAGCGGGCTGTTGTGCAGCTCGAGCGGCGCGAGCGCGCCCGGGAGCCGCTCGATCGGGGCCAGCCGCTCGCCAGTATTGACGTCGTGCAGCACCAGGTGCCGCTGGCTGAAAGTGCCGCGCTCGGTGTCCTGGCCGGTGAGTCGTACCGGCACGCCCTCGGTGAGCAGGGAGGCGAGCGCCAACACTTCCGCGTGCGCCCAATCGATGCCGCCGTCGGGCCCCATCGCGGCGCGCCGCCGTTCCAGCTGCTTCCTGAGCTTGGGATGGACGGTGAACCCTTCCGGCCAGTTGAGCAGCTGGTCGTTGAGCGCGGTGATGAACTCGGGGCTGAGCGCGGTGTCGACCTCCTGTCCGGCACCGGCGAGCTTGTGGGGGTGCTCAGCTGTGCGGTGCTTGCTCATGTTCCCCTTGAAGCCCTGCTGAATATCCACCAGCCGCTGGTATGCCGCCGAAGCCTGGGCGTCGGCGTCGGCCTGGCCGACGACACCGGCCTCGACCAGCACCCGGGCGTACAGCTCCCGGACTGTCGGCAGACTCTTGATGCGCTCGTACATCCGCGGCTGGGTGTAGGCCGGCTCGTCGCCCTCGTTGTGGCCGTGCCGGCGGTAGCCGACCAGATCGATCAGGATGTCCTGATGGAAGCGGTCGCGGTACGCCATGGCCAGGCGCACAGCGGAGAGGCAGGCCTCCGGATCGTCCGCGTTCACATGAATGATCGGGATGTCGAACCCTTTGGCGAGATCCGAGGCGTATCGGGTGGAACGCGCGTCCTCCATGTCGGTGGTGAACCCGACTTGGTTATTCGTGATGAGGTGGAGCGTCCCGCCGGTCCGGTATCCCTTGAGCGCGCCCAGGTTGAGCGTCTCGGCCACCACCCCCTGGCCAGCGAAGGCGGCATCGCCGTGGATCGCCACGGGCAGCGCGGCCGAGGGGTCGTGGTGGGCCTCGCGTCCGCGCCGCTGCGTCTGCCGGGCGCGGGCCCGGCCGTCGACCACCGGGGACACGAACTCCAGATGGCTCGGGTTGGGGGCCAGGGTGACGGTGATCGCCTTTCCCTGATCCGTCACGTAGGCGCCTTCCGCCCCATGGTGGTATTTGACGTCGCCGGTGCCACCCTCGGGGGTGAGCTGGCCGCCTTCGACGTGGCGGCCGCCCTCGAACTCCGCCAGGATCGTCTCGTACGGCCGGCCGATGGTGTGGGCCAGCACGTTGAGCCGTCCTCGGTGCGCCATCCCGATCACCACGTCGCGCGCCCCCGACTCGGCCGCGCGCTCGATGGTGAGGTCGAGCATCGGCACCAGCATGTCGACCCCTTCGATCGAGAAGCGCTTCTGGCCCAGGTACGCCTTGTGGAGAAACTTCTCCAGGGCCTCGACCTCGGTGAGCCGGTGCAGCAGCCGGCGCCGTTGCTCGGGCGTCATCGGCTGCCGGTAGGCGCCGCTTTCGATCTTCTCCCTCAGCCAGACGCGCTCCTCGTGGGTCGAGATGTGCTCGATCTCGTACGCCATCGTCCCGCAGTAGGTGGACTGGAGATAGGGCAGCGATTCGGCCAGCGTCCGTCCCGGCACCGCGATCCGGAGTACCTTGGAGGGAATGGCGGCCATCACTTCGGGCGTGAGGCCCAGCGGCTCGGGATTCAGCGCCGGGTCGCCGATGGGCGGGGTGCCCAGCGGATCGAGATGGGCGGCCAGATGGCCGTGCATGCGGAAGGCTTTCACCAGCGCCATCGCCGCGGCCACATGGTACAGCATCTCGGGGGCGACCGGCCCCGCGGCCTCCTGGCTCGGCGTCTGCTGCGGCCTGGCGATCTGGTAGCTGGCCTCGGCCAGGCCGAGGCTCTCGGCGATGAGGTCGTAGAAGCCCTGATCGCCCTGCAGCAGATGGTCGACCGTGGCCAGGAAACTGCCCGACTCCGCACCCTGGATGACCCGGTGATCGTAGGTGCTGGTGATCGTCATGATCTTGCTGACACCGAACTCGTGGAGCCGCTCCTCCGGCACTCCGGAGAACTCGGCCGGATAGCCGATGGCGCCGACCGCGATGATGCTCCCCTGGCCAGGCATGAGCCGGGGCACCGATGCCACCGTGCCCAGCCCTCCGGGATTGGTGAGCGACATCGTGGCACCCGCAAAGTCGTCCGGCATGAGGCGGTTGGTGCGGGCCTTCTCCACCAGCCCCTCGTACGCCGCTTGGAAGGCGGCGAAATCCATGGTGTCCGCCCGCTTGATGACCGGAACCACCAGTCCGCGACTCCCGTCCTTCCGCTGCACGTCGACCGCGAGCCCCAGCGCGACTCCTTCGGGCGCCATTCGGAAGAACGCGCCGTCCCGGGCCGCGATGGTTTGGCCCATGACCGGGTGCTGCTTGGTGGCCTGCACCAGGGCATACGCGATGAGGTGGGTGAAGGAGATCTTGCCGGGGCGGCCGGCCGACTGCGATCCCTGGTTGAGCCGCCGGCGCCTCTCCTCCAGCACCCCGACCGGCACCACCCGAAACGTGGTGGCTGTCGGGATGGTGAGGCTTTCGTTCATGTTTGAGACGAGCTTGGCGGCGGGGCCCTTGATGAGAGAGGCGCCGTCGGGAAGCGAGCCGCTCGCGGGCACCGAGCCGCTCGGCCCGGCAGGCGAGGGGGCTGGCCGGGTGGCGCCGTTGCCCCTCGGGCGCTCTCCGACCACCCCGCTCTCGAACAGCCGCCGCCACTCGGGGCCGACGGCCGCCGGATCCCGGAGAAACTCCTCGTACATCGCCTGCGCGAAGCCCGCGTTGGCTGTCTCGAACACGTTCGGGTCCACGAGATCCACCGTCCTACGGATGCGCGTCCGCTGTGTGAGCCCCGACTGGCGGGACCGGTGATTGGGATAGGGAAAGATAATGGTCCGCCAAGGCGGTGGCAGCGTCCCTGCCCATTGTCCCACGTGTCATCTCTCACCTTGCGGGACGTCCTATTGGGCAGCAGAATCTCTATGACCGCGCGCGCTCACTGGATGGCGCGATGGCGAATTCATGCAGTGCCAGTCGGGAGGCTCGATTCATGAGAGGGTATTCGGGAAGTCGCGCGCTGGCGGTGGGATCGCTGGTCGTGCTGATGGCGTGGGGATGCGGAGGAGACGATAACTCGCCAAACACACCCACGGTCACCGTTGCCAAGGCACCCAGCAAGGATGGCGACCAGCAGACTGGGAACGTCGGCGAGCCTCTCCTGAGCGCGTTGCGGGTATCTGTCACCAGCGACGGCAATCCTCAATCCGGCTCCACCGTCACCTGGTCCACCAGTGACGGCGGCTCCTTCGAGCCGAGCTCCAACGTGACCGGAGCGGACGGTATCGGAGCCACCGTCTGGACGCTGGGCCCCACCGGCGGCGCCCAGCACGCCACGGCGGCGGTGCAGGGGGCCACCGGGTCTCCGGTGACCTTCACGGCGACGGCGATCGGCAGCAGTGGCCCGCCGCCAGCCGACCCCACGGAGATCGCGGTGACCGTGGGAAACAATTTCTTCAGCAGCGATCGAAACCACACGAGCAACCCGGCGGTGGACACGCTCGCTGTCAACGGCACCGTCACCTGGACCTGGAACGGTACCGCCGGATCGCACAGCGTGCGGTCGAAGGGGTCGCCGTCCTTCGTCAGCAGCCTGGTCGAGACGGGCGCGGGCCAGACCTATGTGCTGGTCTTCACCGAGACCGGGACCTACGACTACGACTGCGCGATCCATGGAAGCGCAATGACCGGGCGGATCGTGGTCCGTTAGGACCGCACTGCAACGCTCGCCTCAGCCGAAGGCCCGCGCGCGCTCCCCCAGGACGCGATGGCGGATTTCATGCAATCCCAGTCGGGAGGCTCGATGATGAGCAGGTATTCTGCAGGTAGTGTGCTGGCGATGGGATGGCTGATCGCGCTGGGAGCGTGGGGCTGCGGAGATGATGGGCCCAACCAGACCGTCGCGGTGATCAAGGCACCCAGGGAGAGCGGTGACGCGCAGACCGGGCCAGCGGGCGAGACGCTGATCAATCCGCTGCGTGTGCTGGTCACCACCGACGGCAACCCCAAGGCCGGCGCGGCCGTGACCTGGTTCACGGACGATGGTTTGCTGGAGCCGACCTCGGACACGACCGGGGCGGACGGCATCAGCGCCACATCATGGAGCCTCGGAGACGCCGAGGGCACCCAGACCGCCCGAGCCACGGTGAGCGGGACCGGCGACACGATCACGTTCACGGCGACCGCGACGGTGACGGATGGTGGGCCGCCACCGGCAGACCCGGTGTCGATCGCCGTCACGGTCGGAAACAACTCCTTCACCAGCGACCGAAACGAGAGCAGCAACCCGGCCGTGGATACCCTCGCGATCGGTGGGACCGTCACCTGGAGCTGGGGGCCGGGCGCGGGGTCGCACAGCGTGCGCTCGAACCAGACACCCGGAGCGCCGACGTTCGCCAGCAGTGTGGTAAAGACCGGGTCAGGCCAAAGCTATGCGGTGACCTTCACCGAGGCGGGGACCTATACCTACGACTGCTCGATCCACGGGGCGGCGATGACCGGCCGCGTGGTCGTGCGCTGAGCGGGGCTAGAACACCTGCCTGAGCCGGTCGCCCAGCTCCCCCAGCCGGGCAACCGGCTCGTTGCTGAATACCAACCGCACGAAGCGGTCGCCATTCACCTCGCCCCAGTCGCGCATCGGCGTCGCGGCCACGCGGCCCCGCTCCAGCAGCAGTCGGGAGGCGGCGAAGGAATCGTGGCCCATCGCCCCGACGTCGAGCAGCATCGACCAGCCTCCGGCCGCCTCCATGAGGGGAAAACGGCCAAGCGCACGCAGCACCGTGTCACGCCGCCGCTCCCATTCCGCCACCGCGGTGGCGAGATCGGCGGGCGGTTGGCTCAGCGCTGCGACCGCTGCCGACTGGGCGATGCCGGTGGGGGTCACCACGTTGTACAGGTGCACCCGGGCGATGTCGGCCAGGATCGTTTCGGGCCCCGCTACCCAGCCCACCCGCCAGCCGATCATCCGATACTCCTTCGACACTGAGCCGACCACGATCGTCCGCTCCGCCATGCCGGCGAGCGCCGCGGGGTGGATCGCGCTCCGCCCGTCGAACAGGATCCGCTCCATCGCGGCGTTGTAGAGGAGCCAGCAATCGCGCTCCCGGCACACCTGGGCGACCGCGTCCCACTCCGCGCGGTCGAGCACTGCGCCCGAGGGCATCGATGGGTTCATCAGGAACACGGCGCGGGTCCGGGGGGAAGCCGCTGCACGCAGCGCATCGAGGTCGAGGCGCCACTCGCTGCCGTCGTAGACCAGGGGGACCAGCCGGGGGATGGCGCCAACCAGGCGCACTCGGTTGATCATTCCGGCATAGGTGGGATCGCTGAGGATGACCTCGTCGCCTGGGTCGGTAATGGCGAGCAGCGCGTCCAGCATTCCCTCGGTACCGCCCGCCGTGATCACCACCTCGCTCCCCGGGTCATATGCACGGCCCGTCTGCCGCTGGAGGTGCTCGGCCACCGCGCTGCGAAGCTCGAGGCGTCCGGTAAAGGGGAGATAGCTGTTGGCGGCGTCGGTGCCTAGCGCGGCGCGAGTCGCCGCGATGGCCGCCATCGGCGGGGGGACGTCGGTGTCGAGGTTCTCCAGGCGGAGCACGCCGGGATCGGTGCCGGCCCGCGCGGCCACTTCATCGATGGCGAAGCCGGGAATGCCGGCCAGCCGGCGAACGCTCACGACCCGCTCACCGTGCGGCAAACTCCAGGTAGCGCGCCGCTTCCGCCGCGATTCGCTCCTCATCCCACGAGCGCTCCCTGCCCATCAGCTCGGCCACCCGCCGCGCCGCCTGCACCCCGTGCTCCGGGGCCTCGTAGTAGAGGTGGGTGCGCCGGACCATCACGTCCTCCACCGTCTGCGCCAGCTCCCGACGCGCGGCGTGGATCACTTCGGCCTCGATCGCCGGGTGGGGCGGAGCCAGCCGGCGGAGCAGCGGGCGCTCGCCGGCGCCAAGGTTGTAAATCCCGGCGGACTCGGTGCCGTAGTGCCGGAGCAGATGATCCACGCTCTCCGGGGTCACGCCGAGCTCGAGGCCACCCTCGCGGAACGAGCTCAGGTCGGCCGCCTCGCCACCGGGCAGCGCCTCCAGGTCGGTGCGCGACTCGGTCGGGCGAGTCCGCCCGTCGCGAAAGCGGAGCTCCCGCACCGCCCGGTCCACCACCTCTCGGGCCATGGCGCGATAGGTGGTGAGCTTTCCTCCGACGACGGTGAGCATCCCGCCGGACCCCTGGACGATCAGGTGCTCCCGGGAGCGCCTCGACGCGGCCTTCCGCTCGCGGTCAGCCAGCAGCGGCCGGAGTCCGGCCCACGACGCGCGCACGTCGTCGACGCTCAGCCGGGCGTTGGGGAAGCGGGCGTTGGCCGAGCGCAACAGATACACCACGTCGTCGGCGGAGATCGTCAAACGCTCGGGTGGCTCGCTGCTGTCGGTGTCGGTGGTGCCGATGTAGGACAGATCGCGCCAGGGCAGAATGAACAGGACCCGACCGTCGATGGGGCTGAGGAAGATGATCCCGTCGCGGTGATCCAGCCGGGCGCGCTCCACCACGATATGGATGCCCTTGGTGGCCTGCAGCAGGGGTGTGGCGCCCCCGTCCTCCAGGGTCCGTATGCGGTCTGCCCAGGGACCGGTCGCGTTCACCACCACGCTGGCGCGGATCGCGCCTCGTGCGCCGGTGAGCAGGTCTTCCAGCTGGGCGCCGACCACCCGGCCGGCGGTGCGGTCGAGCGTGCGGACCGCCGTGTAGTTCGACACCAGCGCGCCGTGGTGTATGGCCGAGCGGGCGGTGGCGAGCACCAGGCGGGCATCGTCGCACTGGGCGTCGTAGAACCGGGCGCCACCCAGGAGACCGCGCTCCCGCAGCATCGGCTCCGTCTCGAGCAGCGCCCGCTTGCCCAACATGCGGTGGCCCCGCACATTGCGGAACAGCGCCAAGGCATCGTAGAGCCACATCCCGGCGGCCAGGCGCCAGGGCGACAGTCGGTCGCCGCGGTGGAGGGGAAAGATGAAGGGGAGCGGCCAGACCAGATGGGGAGCGATGCGGAGGAGGATCCGGCGTTCCCGGTTGGCCTCGAGCACCAGTCGCAGATCGCCGGTCTCGAGATAACGCAGCCCGCCGTGAATCAGCCGGCTCGAGCGCGAGCTGGTGCCCGATCCGAGGTCACTCTGCTCGACCAGCACGGTGCGCAGTCCCCGCATGGCCGCGTCCCGGGCCACGCCGGCCCCGGTGATCCCTCCGCCAATCACCAGCACGTCGGCCGGTTGCGCGGTGAGCTGGTCCATCGTCGCCCGCTCTGAGGCACGCGCCCCGTGACCCTGCCGCCCGTCTCGCGGATCCCTCGCCCCAGCACCTGGTTTCTCTGGCACGCTCATCGGCTGCGTTCCGGCACGTCGGTGCTCGATCTCGCCTGTGGCGAGGGGCGACACAGCCTGGCCTCGGCCGCGCTGGGCGCGCGAGTCACGGGGGTGGATCGGGACGAGACCCGGATCGCCACGGCCCGCGAGCTGGCCGAGGCGCAGGGCCTCTCGATCGAGTGGCGCATCGTGGACCTCGAGGGACCATGGCCCGACTTCGGCCGTTTTGATGCGGTTCTGCTGTTCAATTATCTTGACCGGGCGCGGATGCCAGAGATCACGGAACTGGTAGCGCCCGGCGGTCTGTTGATGATGGAGACGTTTCTCACCGTCCAGCGCGAGCTCGGCTGGGGCCCGACCTCGGACGATCATCTCCTCCGCCCGGGAGAGCTGGCAGGGCTGGTGAGCCCGCTCACGGTGCTCTACGGGCGTGAGGTGCTGGAGCCGATCGACGCCGAGCGGTGGCGGGCACTGGCGAGCGTCGTAGCTCAGAAGTCGTCGTAAAGTATCGACCGTTCCTCATTCCGAGGCAACATGCCGGACTTTCGATCGGATCGGCGGGTCGCGATCGTCGCCGGTCTGCGTACCCCCTTCGCCAAGAGCGGGACGGTCTTCCGCGATGTGCCTGCGGTGGCCCTGGCGCGGCACGTCTCCCGGGAGCTGCTCTACCGAACCGATCTCGACGGCCGGGAGATCGATCAGGTCATCTTCAGCCAGGTCGTCGCCTCCGTGCTCACGCCCAACGTGGCCAGGGAAGTGAGCCTGCTGCCGCAACTGCTCCCCAGTGTTCCCGCCTATACCCTGAACCGCGCCTGCGCCTCCGCCGCCCAGGCGATCAGTAACGCCGGCGATCAGATCGTGCTGGGCCACGCCGACGTGGTGCTCGCGGGTGGTGTCGAGTCGCTGTCCGATATCCCCATCCTGCATTCCCGGCGGATGAGCCGCATCCTGGTCGAGGCCGGCAAGGCGCGATCACTCGGCGCCCGCGTCGCCGCTCTCGGACGGGTGCGTCCGCGCGATCTCATCCCCGTGGCCCCCGCCATCGCCGAGCCCTCGACCGGCGAGAGCATGGGACAGTCGGCGGAAAAGATGGCCAAAGAGAATGGCATCAGCCGGGAGGCACAGGACCGGCTGGCGCTGACCAGCCACCAGCGGGCGGCCGCGGCCACCCGGGACGGCCGGCTCACGGCCGAGATCGCACCCTGGTTCGGCGGCCGCGGCATGGATGAGATCGTGGCCACCGACAACGGCATCCGGGAGCACACCACCATGGAGGCTCTGGCCCAGCTCCCGCCGGTCTTCGACCGCCGCTATGGCTCGGTCACGGCAGGCAACTCCTCTCCGCTCACCGACGGTGCCTCCGCGGTGTTGCTCATGGCGGAGGAGAAGGCGCGCGCGCTGGGCCACCAGCCGCTGGCGTACCTCCGGAGCTATGCCGTGAGCGCGGTGGACCCTCGCTGGCAGCTGCTCATGGGACCGGTGTACGCCGTGCCGGAGGCGCTGAGGCGCGCCGGCCTCCCCTGGTCCGAGCTCGGACTGGTCGAGATCCACGAGGCGTTCGCGGCGCAGGTGCTCTCCAACGTTCAGGCCTGGGGCTCTACGGCGTGGGCCGAACGACTGGGCTTGCCCGAGCCCGTGGGCGAGGTGGATTGGGAGCGGACCAACGTGATGGGCGGCTCGATCGCCATCGGACATCCCTTCGCGGCCACCGGGGCGCGGCTGGTCACGAGCCTGGCCAACGAGATGCGCCGGCAGGACGTCCAGTTCGGGCTGATCTCGATCTGCGCGCAGGGCGGCATGGGTTACGCGATGGTCCTGGAGCGCGAGTAGTGTCCGCGTTCTCGATCAGCACCGAAGACGGAGTCGCGGTCATCACGTTCGATCTGCCGGGCGAGCCGGTCAACAAGCTGAACGGCGCGGTGCGGGTGGAGTTCGAGGCCCTGCTCATCGGCCTGCGCGACGATGCCGGGGTGCGCGCGGCGGTGCTGATCTCGGGCAAGCCCGACAGCTTCATTGCCGGGGCGGACATCGAAGAGTTCACCGCGCTCACCACCCAGACGGCGGCCGAGCGGCTGAGCTTCGAGGGGCAGGAAATGCTGAGCCGGGTCGAGACGCTGGCCAAGCCGGTGGTGGCCGCGATCCACGGTGCCTGCCTCGGTGCCGGACTCGAGCTGGCTCTCGCCTGCCACTACCGTATCGCCACCGACCACCCCAAGACCCAGCTCGGCTTGCCCGAGGTGCAGCTCGGCCTCATCCCCGGGGCGGGAGGCACCCAGCGTCTCCCCCGGCTCATCGGGCTCCGCGCCGGGCTCGACATCATCCTGGCCGGCAAGAGCGAGCGAGCCCAGAAGGCGCATCGCCTCGGGCTGGTCGACGAGCTGGTGCCGCCCAGCATACTCCGGGCGGCGGCCCTGGCGGCGGCGGACCGGCTGGCGCGGGAAGGTCTGCCCCGGCGCACCCCCCGGCGTGGCCTTCCCACCTTTCTCCTGGAAGGCACCGCGGCCGGCCGGCGTATGGTGTACCGGACCGCTGCCCGGCAGGTGCAGCAGAAGACTGGCGGCCACTATCCCGCGCCGCTCGCCGCGCTCGAGGTGATACGCGTGGGCCTGGAGCAAGGCATCACGGCCGGACTGGCGGAGGAGCACCGGAGCTTCGGTGAGCTGGCGGTAGGCGACGTGTCACGGAAGCTGGTGCAGATCTTCTTCGCCACTGCCGCCCTCAAGAAGGACGACGGGATCCCGGCCGGCACCGCCGTCCCCCGCCAGGTGCGCCGGTTAGGCATCGTGGGTGCCGGATTCATGGGCGCCGGCATCGCCGGCACGGCGGTGCTCAACGTCGAGGTCGATACCCGGCTCAAGGACGCCGAGCTCACCCGGGTCGGCCAGGGCATCAAGGCCGCGACGGCGCTGCTGGAGGAGCGGCTCAAACGCCGGCGACTCACCCGGCCCCAGTACGAGCGGCTGAGCGCGCTGATCTCGGGTGGGACCGACTTCAGCGGATTCGGCCGAGCCGATCTCGTCATCGAGGCGGTCTTCGAGGACCTGGAGCTCAAGCGAAAGGTGCTGGCCGAGGTCGAAGCGGTGGCGCGGTCCGATACCATCTTCGCGAGCAATACCTCGACCATCCCGATTCGCGACATCGGCGCCCACGCCGAGCGACCCGAGCGCGTGCTGGGGATGCACTTCTTCTCCCCGGTCCAGAAGATGCCGCTGCTGGAAGTGATCCCCACCGAGCGCACCGGTCCCGAGGCGATCGTCACCGCCGTGCGCTTCGGCCGGCGGATGGGCAAGACGGTCATCGTGGTGGCGGACCATCCCGGCTTCTGGGTGAATCGGATCCTTTCACCCTACCTGAACGAGGCCGGACTCCTGGTGCGGGAAGGTCTGCCCATCGAGCTCATCGACCGGCTGATGACCGAGTGGGGCTTTCCGGTGGGGCCGGTGGCGTTGCTCGATGAGGTGGGGCTCGACGTGGCGCAGAAGGCCGGCGGGGTCATGCATCAGGCATTGGGCGATCGGCTGCGTCCCGCGGAGACCATCGGCCGGATGATCGAGACCGGTCGTCTGGGCCGGAAGAACGGGCGCGGCTTCTATCGCTATCGCGAAGGGCACAAGGCCGGGCCCGATGATGCCGTCTACCGGCTGTTCGGCGTGCGACAGGTGGAAGGCGCCGATACGTCCCGGGTCGAGCGCCGCCTGATCTACGCCATGCTCAACGAGGCGGCCATGGCTTTCGGTGAGGGCGTGGTGCGGAGCGCTCGCGACGGCGATATCGGCGCGCTGTTCGGCATCGGCTTTCCGGCGTTTCGCGGCGGGCCGCTCCGTATGATCGATGATCTCGGCCCCGCCCAGGTGGTCGAGGTGCTCCACGACCTGCGGGATCAGCACGGCAGCCGGTTCGCTCCCTCCGAGAGCCTCATCGAGATGGCGCGGAACGGCGAGCGATACTTTCCGGCATGAGCACGGGCCCGAGGTTCATCGGCGCAACATCGGGTGCCTCTCTGAAACACGGGCGTCATTTCCAGACTGCTGGAGGGCCGCTCACACGCGCCTGATGTGACCGCCGTCACGCTCGACCGCTCCGCAACCCACTCCCTCAAATCATCCGATGGTGCCGCATTCCTGGCAGGTCGCACCAGGAATCCAGCAGGCTGCGCCGCAATCGTTGTGTCGATTCGGCGGCGATTCCTATGTTGCCCGTGTCGCGTCGCTTCTTCGGATGCGATGTGTCGTCCAGCGAATGAGTGAGTGCAGGTACGCGCATCCTGGTCTTCGAAGACGACGGCGCTCCCGCCCCCTTCGACTCGATCCCCCCGCCAGAGCATGCCTCCGTCACCGCGGTAACGGAGGATCCCCAGCGAGCGGTCGCGATGGGATACCCCACCGACACGGAACCGCGGGTCGCCGAGCGGGTCCGGGTGCTGACCCCCGCAGCCATGCGACAACTTCGCGCGCTGTTCGCGCGGATCACCCATCTGCTCGGCATCGGCTCGGCGGCAACTCCAGCGGCCGAACTGTGCTTTGGAGAGTTGACGGTCGATCCGCAGTCGCGCGCGGTCGTGCGCGCCGGCCGGCGGATCGATCTGTCTCGCAAGGAATTTGATCTTCTCAGCGCGCTCATTCGTCGTCGTGGGGCGGTCGCGAGCCGCCAAGACTTGGTCCACGAGGTGTGGGGTCCGGTCACCCGGGTGCATCACCGGGTGGTCGATACCCACATCGCCCGCCTCCGACGCAAGGTCGAAGATACCCCAGCCCATCCCCGCTACATCCTGACCGCCGTGGCGCTCGGTTACCGATTCGCCGCTGCTCCGGAGAAGGCGGGCGCAGGAGAACCCCCATGAGACTTCCTCGTGTGCTGGCGCGACGCGGGGCGTGCACCATGCTGGCCGCCCTGGCCGCGCTCACGCTCACCTCCCGTCCCAGCCCGGCGCAGCAGCCCGCGCAGCAGCCGCGGTCGACCACGCTGACCGGCAAGGTCGTGTCCCCGACCGGCGACCCACTGGGGGCCGCCAGCGTCCTGATCCAGCAGCTCAACCTCGGGACGGTGACGCGCTCGGACGGTACGTACTCCATCGTCATCCCGGGTGGGCGCGTTCCGGCTGGACCCGTGGCCGTGACCGCGCGGCTGCTCGGGTTCAAGCCGACCACCGCGCAGCTGAACCTCGCCGGCGGGGTGACGCGGCAGGACTTCACGCTGGCCGAGAACCCGCTTCGCCTTGGCGAGATCGTCGTCACCGGGGCGGGCACCGTCTCCGAGGCCGAGAAGCTTGGCACTGGACGGAGCTACGTGGACTCGACCGCGGTGACCCGGAGCAACGAGCCCAACATCGTCAACGCGCTCGCCGCCAAGGCGCCCAACGTGAACGTCACCTCCAGCGCCGGCGATCCGGGCGCCTCCTCCCAGATCCAGATTCGCGGCATCACTACCATCACGGCATCAGACGGCCAGCCGCTCCTGGTGGTGGACGGGGTTCCGATCGACAACTCGATCAACTACAACAACCCGGTCAGCAGCGCGCTCAACGCCAGCGCCGCGCCGTCCAACCGCGCGGTCGACCTCAACCCCGACGATATCGCGAACATCGAGATTCTGAAGGGCGCCGCGTCGGGTGCCATCTATGGATCGCGCGCGGGACAGGGCGTCATCCTGATCAGCACCAAGCACGGGGCGGCGGGCCCGACCCGCTACTCGCTCCGGAGCTCCATCTCGATGGACCAGCATACGCAGCTTCCGGAGTTTCAGACCAAGTACGGGCTGGGCGCGGGCGGGGTCACTCCCGCGTGCGTCCCCGGTGGGGCGATCAACTGCGGCGTGTCGTTCGCGGAAGCCGGCAGCTGGGGCCCGGCGCTCGCGCCGGGGACGCCGGTGTTCGATCACTCCGACGAGATGTTCCAGAACGGGTACACCACCGACAATACGCTGACCATCTCCGGCGGAAGCGAGCGGACCACCTTCTATCTCTCGGGCGGGTACAACTACGACCGGGGGATCGTGGTGGGACCGAACAACCACTTCCGCCGGATCGCCGTCCGCTTCAACGGGTCGCAGCGGATTTTCGATAACCTCCGGGTCGGCGCGAACGTCAGCTATACCTCCAGCAACGGCGGGTTCCTGGTGACCCGGAACAGCACCGAGGGTCTCCTCCTGGGGGCCTGGCGGACCCCGCCCGATTTCGACAACCAGATCTATCTCGACCCGGTGTTCCACCTGCACCGGTCGTTCCGCTTTCCCAACCCGGGCCCCGGCTCCGAGCAGCTCGGCCGGTTCTACGACAACCCGTTCTTCTCGGCGTTCGAGAACGTGGCCCAGTCGAACGTCGGACGCACGATCGGCAACATCAACGGCGAGTACAGCCCGCTGCAGTGGCTCAAGTTCAACTACACGCTGGGCCTCGACTACGCCAACGACGAGCGGACCCAGGGCTGGCCTTGGCAGACCTCCAATTCAACGGTGGTGGGTACCAACGGGGTTGGTGGCGTGAACGCGGGCTACATACGGACCACCCAGATCGACCACAATCTCACCGCCACCGCCACGTACAAAGTGAGCCGGTTTTTCTCCGGCACGGTGACGCTGGGGCAGAACCTCAACTCGCAGAGCTTCCAGAGCCGCCAGACGCTGGGCACCGGGCTGATTGCACCACAGCCATTCAACCTGAGCAACACGTCCAACCAGCTCCCGCCCTACGATTACCAGCAGACGGTCCGGCTGGAGTCGTACTTCGGGCAGGTGACGGCCGATCTCTGGAACCAGCTCTTCCTCACGGCCGCGCTGCGCAACGACGGCGCCTCGACCTTCGGGGAGTCCACCCGGCGCAGCTGGTTCCCCAAGGCGAGCGCGGCGTGGACTTTCTATCGCGGGCAGCAGAGCGGCGGCAACCGCTGGCTCACCTTTGGCAAGCTCCGCGCGGCCTACGGCCAGAGCGGCACCCAGCCGCAGCCCTATCTCCTCGCCACGGTCTTCAACTCGAGCACCCTGGCTGATGGCGGCTGGGGCCCGAGCTCGTCGACTCAGATCGGCGGCGTCGGCGGCTTGGTGACCCGGTACAACCTGCCGACCACCGTGCTCGGCCCGGAGCGGGTCAAGGAGTTCGAGGCCGGGGTGGACCTTGGCCTGCTGGAGGACAAGGCCGACTTCGGCGTCACCTGGTACAACCAGCGCTCGTCGGGCGTGATCCTGAACATTCCGGTGGCCGGCAGCACCGGCTACACCGAGGAGCCGGCCAACGCGGCATCGCTGCGGAACATCGGGGTCGAGCTGGCGTTGAACGTCCGGCCCATCACCACCCGGAACTTCTCCTGGGAAGTCGGCGCCCAGTGGGCCGACAACAAGAGCCTGGTGACGGACCTGGCGGGCGTGCAGTTCGCGCCCTTCCCGTTCAGCGGCGGGTCCAACGGCCTGGGCGTGCAGAGCGTGGCGATCGAGGGCCAGCGGATCGGGGTCCTCTACGGCACCGACTTCGTGCGCTGCGGGCGTGGCCTGATCATCAACGACGTCGCCATCGACAAATCGGCAGGGGCGTGCCTGGGTGCCAAGTCCGGCTCGCTCTACATCGACGAGACCGGGTATCCCCAGCTCGACGCCTCCAACAACTACATCGTGGGTGATCCCAACCCCGACTGGACCGGCTCGCTCCGGACCTCGATGCGGTTCCACAAGTTCTCGCTGAGCGGGCTGCTCGACATCCGCCACGGCGGGCAGAACTACAACGGCACCCGCGGAGCGATGGACCACTTAGGCACCTCGAAGGAATCGCAGGTCCTCAGGGACGGCGGCAACTTCGTGTTCGGCAAGGACTACCTGCAGGGTCAGTCGGTCGCCGGACCGGGCGCCGGGATGGCGGTGCCGCTCAACGAGGCCTGGTTCACCGGCGCCGGCGGCGTCTTCAATGGCCCGGTGTCCCTGTTCGTCGAGGACGGGGGCTTCGTGAAGCTGCGCGAGATCTCGCTGGGGTACACGCTGGAAGCGCCCTGGGTGAGGCGGCTGCTCGGCTTCAGCAGCATCGATCTCCGGGTGGCGGGGCGGAATCTCCACACCTGGACCAAGTACACCGGGATCGACCCCGAGACCTCGCTGCTCGGGTCTGCCACGTCGGTGCGCGGCATCGATTACTTCAACGACCCGCAGACCCGGTCGTTCGTCTTTTCTCTCACGCTGAACTGCTGAGGATCGCCCCATGAGACATGCATGGCAGCTCACGGTGGTTGCGGCCCTCGCGCTCGGCGGTGCGGCGTGCAGCGACTACCTGTCGGGCCCGGGGGTCAGCGATGACCCGAACAACGTGACCAAACTCACCCGCCCTGGGCCGCTTTACATTGGCATCCAGGCGGCCCAGGCGGTGCAGTTCCAGAGTCAGATCGCCCGCAACGCGGCGATGTACGTGCAGCAGATCTCCGGCTTTTCCCGGCAGCAGATCGGGTACGACCGCTACGCCATCGATCCGACGACGATCGATCCGAACTGGACCTCGGTGTACGGGTCGAACCGAACGCTGAACGGCGGCGGGGGGTTGCTCGATATCCGCAAGATGCAGCAGCTCGCGCGGTCGGTCGGCGACTCGCTCTACATCGGGATCGGCAAGGTATATGAGGCGCTGGTGATGGACATGGCGGCCACGGTGTGGGGCGACGTCCCCTACCGGGCAGCGGCGGACTCCAACAACAAGACCCCCGCGTTCGACCCCCAGCTCCAGGTCTTTGCCGACCTGCAGACCCAGTTGGACTCGGCCATCAACGTCTACTTGCCGGCGGCCGGGCCCACCAATCTCGGCCCGCCCCAGGACAACGCCGAGCTGGTTTACCAGGGTCTCGACGCCGGGGGGCTGCGCACCGTGTACACCCAGGTGGCCCACTCGCTCAAAGCGCGGATCTACATGCACACGGCTGAGGCGGATCCGACCTCGTACGCCAAGGCCCTGGCTGAGGTGCCCCTCGGGATCAACAGCACGACCAACGACTTCAACTGGTTCGCCGATGCCACCCCGGTGGGCAACAACATCTGGTGGCAGTTCCAGGCCACCCGCGGCGACATCGCCCCCGGCGCGGCGATCATCGAGCTCATGAAGCGGCAGATCAGCGCCGGGGTGTCCGACAGCGCCCGGCTGAATTTCTATTTCGTGCCGGCCACCGATACGCTGGGCGACGTACTGGGCTTCTTCGGCTATCGGCCGGGAGGTGCCAGCGGGCTGCAGACGGCGGCAGGGATAGACCCGGGCAACGGCGTGACGCCGCCCGATGGCGAGCCGGCCGTGTACTCGGACTTCAATTTCATCAACCCCAACATCGACCTCGGGGACTTCCGCCAGCCGGAGCTCACCTACGACGAGACCCAGCTGATCGGCGCCGAGGGGGCGTTCAACACCGGAGGGCAGGGTGCGGCCCAGCCGTTCCTCGACGCGGCCCGGGCCAATCGTGCCTACGGCGCGCGCGGGGCGACGCCCAACGTCTTCCCGGCGCTGTCGCCGGTTCCGGCGACCTTGGAGAACATCATGGAGGAGAAGTACGTCGCCGAGTTCCTCAACATCGAGGCCTGGAACGACTGGAAGCGGACCTGCATCCCGCCCCTGGCGCCGGCGCCCGGCAACAGTACCACGCCGGGCACCACGCCGATCGCGGGGCGGCTGCCGTACGGGATCAACGAGATCAACGCGAATCCGAACACGCCCAACGTGTCGCCCAACGGGCGCAACGCCAACGATCCCACGGCGTGTCCGGTTCTCAACTACACCAGCTCGTCGCCGTTGGGGACCTGAGCTGAAGGAGCTGGTGCCATGATCCGTCTGTCGCTGGTCGCTGGGCTTGCGCTGGTGTCGGCGTGCTACACCTACCGGCCGCTCCAGGGCCCGGCACCGGCGGCCGGCAGCCAGGTCGACGTCGAGCTCGATGACGAGGGCACTCGCGCGCTCGCGGGTGCGCTGGGGCCCGAGATCGAGCACGTGCACGGCAGGGTGCTCGGGGCCGACTCGTCCGGCGTCCGCCTGGCGGTGTCCGAAGTTGAGAACGCCTGACCAGGCCGATGCGCACGTGGGCCCGGAGCAGCCGGGCGAGCTCGAAGCCATCCATGTCCGGGAGGACCGTCTCCAGAAACACCAAGTCGACGCGTGCCCGCTGTCCGACCTCGATCGCTTCACGTGCGGTATCGCACTC
>DATAOI010000055.1 GCA_036265815.1 Gemmatimonadales bacterium | reverse complement strand
CGGCTGAGTGCTTCGCGAAGCAGTGCCGCGGGATCAGGGCCGGCCAGAGTAAATGGTTCGTAGCCCTTATAGCGGGGCCTCACATGAAGAATGTAGGAGGGGACCTTCCCAGTCCCTTCTTGATGGCTCTCAAAGGCTGCGCGACGGTTCAAGGCCGCCCGCACCTCGCTGTAACTGAGCTGCTTCTGGAGATCGTTTGACATAGGACGAAGCTACCTCAGTGTGTCGTCCCCCGATAGGAACCAAGATCTATCGGTGTAGACCTCCCTTCCACCCTGCCACTCCCGGACCAGCCGGGTCTAAGTTTCTACCCGAGGTTCCCACGTGTCTTTCCCGTAACTGGAGGAGCCAAATGGCAGGCGACCGAAGCGACATTGTTGCCATCATGGCGGCCATTATTTATGCGGGCCGCACCGGGGAGTCGGCCCAACCGCCAACGGACAAGGAGTTTGGAGTGATCGCCAAAGCCGCATGGGATCTTCACAAAGCGGTCGTAGCAGGCGACGAGGTGCGCAGCGGCAGAGCGGGATTTGAGCAACCTAGGTGATGACCCTTGGAGTCCGGGAGGTTCATTCTCCAAGCCACCGGAGCGCCCTCCCTACCAGCAGCCGTGCGCCGCGCGGCAACGCCGCGAGGCTGCTGCCGGCGCTCCTACAGCTCCTTGAGTATCCGGCACACTAACCGGAACATTTCTTCGGGGGCGGAGCGTCCAAATTCAATGGGCCCTCCTGGATTCGAACCAGGGACCGACGGATTATGAGGCCGGACCACTCGCCGCAGGTAGCCGAACGGGCACCGCACCACCCCGCAGAATCCACGTGAACCCGCACCGACCCGCAGAGCCCTAGAGCGCCGTTCCGCACAGACCTCCCCACGGAAGTCCCCACACGGGTCGGGCGAAGATGCTGCTCGGGTGTTCTGAAGGCGGCGGGCCGCATTCCACAACACACAAGATTCGCTCTTATGCTGAATTTGGTGGCCCAAGTGGCCCAATAACCCGTAACCCTTGGGTACGACAGGCCAAAAGTCTGGGCCACACGTTTTGACTCGTGGCCCAAGTGGCCCACTCAAGTGGCCCAACCCGGGAAAGCCCCAACGCCGACTCTGCGGTCAACTCTGCCGCCGGGAAAAGAAAACCGGGAAAAACTCGGATGAAAACCCGGATAACAGCGTGGGAAACAGCGTGAGCCGGGCCGGGGAATCCCGTGGGAAACCACGTGAGAAACCACGTAAATCGTGTCTTACTGCGGTCATTTGCGGACGGCCCCGGGCGGCTCGGAGAGGGCCTAACCCGGTGCGGGAGCGGGGTTTTGCGGTAGCCTAGAAAAAGAGGGCGTTCCCGCAGTAAAGGTGAAAAACCCGTTAGAAAACCCGTTGGCGGGCGGGTTATGAACCCATTAGGTCGGCCTTGAGAGCGGCTCGAGCGGTCCGGCTATCGTCTTGCGGTGCCGGCAGTTCGGGGGCGATTGCGTAAAATTACACAATCGTCGAAAAGGTCATAAACCCGGCGAGAAACCCATCGGAAAACCCAAGAGATAGCGGTGGAATTAGCGGTGATCGGTCGCTATCCTGCCCCTCTGAGGGCCCTTGAGCAGGGAAACAGCGGTGAAACAGCGGTGGCGGGACTGGGAAAAACTCGGCTCGTGCTGGAAAACACCGGGCCAGGGGCCGAAAACTTGTCAAAACTTGACATTGCCGGGCGGGCTCACGGGCCGGCCTGTTTGCAAAAGTGAACATCGGCGGGGCCTCGGGGCCGGGAATTTCCGTGCAAATAGCGTGGAAACTAGCGTGGAGGGGTTTTGCACAACCTGTAAAAAGGGGCCAGGACCGCGCCCGCGCCCGCTCGAAACGGGAATTACTGCGGGAACTGCGGGACTCACCGTGACCCTGCGGGTGCTGGAGGCGAGCCGCCAGCCTGATCTCGCATTGGAACCGCTTCGGTCCCAAGGTGGCGGCCAGCTCTGGGTGCGGGACCTCGAGCGCGACCGGCCGTTTATGGCGCAGTCCTGAGGGAGGTATATCATGGCCACACCACCGCGCCCGAGCTCGCGCTCAATGCGGTAACAGTCAGCTAGTCCACACGATGGACCTGCTCAGGTAAGTCCGCCATCAGGTGCCGTTCACCAGCCGCTCGAAGCGCAGGTCGCCCCGGAGCGGCGCAGAGGTGGGATCGAGCTGGAAACAAGCCTCCGTGAATCGACTGGGCATTTTGATTGCCCGTTCAAGTCCCTTCACTACACCGGTAGTATCTCCGATCTCCCGCGCAGCTCGCCGCGTAGGCCAATGTTCAAAGTCATTAAGGGCGTCGGACTCAGGGTGCTCGAGGGTCGCCGCAGTACCGCTGTGCCTCATCGGCTGGCTCTGCAAGGGCGGTAGCATGCCGATTCGCTCGGTACCTCCATGGCAACAAAAAGGGGCGGGTCTCAGATGAGACTTCGCCCCGACTATGGACGCCTGCTGGGTCGTCGGGCGCCCAAAATGACCGGCTGCACCAAAGAAAGACACTGAGAAACTGAGATGCTTGTCAAAGCCTAGCCCAATGTACGAACTCCTCGACCTTCCAATGCTGCCTTAGCGCGCACGTGTAGCGACGATTGTTGCTCGGGCCGATAAGCGCAGCAGGTCCGAGCGCCGCCAAGGCAGGGGCGCTCGGATACCACTGGTTGATCGAAGCCACGACCGACTCCCAGTCGTGGATGTCATCCGACAGTGCCCAGCTTGCCCGGTGCTGCTAACGAGGCGCGGTCGAGCTATCGACGCCCTTATTGGCCGCGCTGTCGGCGCTCATGTTGGACGAGCTGTCGGCCCCCATCCTGGACGAGCTGTCGGCCCCCATTCTGGACGAGCTATCGACGCCAGGGTTGATGGTGTCGCCTTTGGAGGTCACCGGCTGCCCCTGGTCGGGCCTGGTCCTGGTGACTCCGGGGCCGAGGGTCGACTTCCCTGACGAATCCGTAACGCCAGACTTCGTCTGATTGGCTTTGGCTGAGTCGGACATGGCAGTCGAATCTCGGGCGGCGCCGACTTGCTCATTGGCGTTGTTCTTTGCGCACGCCACCCCCCCGAGCAACAGGGCGAGTGTGGCCAAACGCATGGGCGATTGTTTTGGCATTGGAACCCCTGAGAAGATTGGGTACTAGGTCCAGAGTGACCCCTGATCAGCAAGCCTGGGGGATTGCTTCAGACTTAACGGATGCGGTTCCCGACGGTGCCCGTCCGTGAGCCCACTCACCATTGCGCAGCGTCCTTGAGGTATAGGACTCTATCATCTGCCCGTCTGAAGCTTGCTCCGCTGGCGTAAGGCGAATCGACTGAGCATCGCCTCGTTCTCCTCCCCCTGGTGTGCCGTCGCTCGGTGATCCCGCTCACGACGGTCCGTTCCCAAGGGGAGCATACTTGCCGCCCAATACGGATGGAGTGGAGGCACCTCGCGCATCGAGGGTGAAGCACCCATTCTCTACTCCCGGATTCAGGCTGTCACGTGGCGAAAACAAGGAGGCGTAGCAATGGCCAATCGTGAAGGCGGTAAAGGCGGCGGTCAGGGTGGAGCAGGTGGTGGTCCGGGTGGTTCGGGTGGTGGTCAGAAGGGTGGCCAAGTCGGTCCGGGTGGTGGCCAGGGCGGGTCTGGCGGCGGCCAAGGCGGGTCTGGCGGCGGCCAGGGCGGGTCTGGCGGCGGCCAGAAGGGCGGCCAAGGCGGTTCTGGGGGCGGGCAGGGAGGCTCAGGCGGTGGACAGGGCGGCGCGGGTGGCGGCCAAGGCGGCTCCGGTGGTGGCCAAAGTGGTGGAGGCGGTCAGGGTGGTTCTGGCGGTCAGAAGGGCGGCCCAGGCGGAGGTCAGGGCGGCTCCGGCGGTGGCAAGTCCTAGCCCGCTCCCGGGCGCACTGGCCTAGGCTAAACGCTGGGGACAACCTCGCGCTTGACCATTCTCGCTGCGGAGGTCTTCGCATGTCCATTCTCGCATGGATCATCCTTGGTTTGATCGCTGGATTTCTGGGTAGCAAGATCGTGAACAAGACCGGTGAGGGCGTGCTCACGGACATCGTGTTGGGGGTCATCGGTGCGGTGGTAGGAGGTTGGTTATTCAACCGATTCGGAGCGGCGGGGGCGACTGGTTTGAATGTGTGGAGCTTGGTCGTCGCCACCATCGGAGCAGTGATCGTGCTCGTGCTGTATCATGCCCTGGCGGGGAAAGGTAAGACCATCTGACCTGTCGGCAGAATGCGGAAGGCGCTCGGCAAAGGGCCGGGCGCTTTTCGCTTGGTGTGAGTGGTGCAATAGCAACCAGTGGGTCGCTGGGGCCCGGAACCGCTCCGGAACCGTCATTCAGACCCACCTTTACTTGCAGTGCAACACCCCAGCCGCAGAGCAGCGGCGGGTCTTTCACCCAGGAGTTCCTCATGGAAATGGACACATTGGCCGAACTCTACATCAATGAGCTTAAGGATTTGTGGAGCGCCGAGAATCAGATTCTCAAAGCGCTGCCACGGATGATCAAGGCGGCGTCGGCCAACCCGCTCAAGCAGGCATTCCGGGCGCACGAACAGCAAACCAGGGAACACGTCCGACGCCTTGAGCAGATTTTTAGGTCCCTCCGCGCAAGCCCCCGAGGAAAGAAGTGCGTGGGTATGGAGGGCTTGTTGAAGGAAGGGTCCGAGTTGATCAAGGAAAAGCCGGAGGCCGACGTACTCGACGCGGGCCTGATCTCGGCCGCACAACACGTCGAGCACTACGAGATGGCGGGGTATGGCACCGTCCGGACCTGGGCGAAGCTCCTGGGCCATGCGGATCACGCTCAGCTGCTTCAGCAAACGCTCAACGAAGAAGGTAACACGGACAAGGCGTTGACGAAGCTGGCTGAGAGCATCAACGTCGCGGCGGAGAACACCGACGAGGAGGAGTAGGCACGGGAATGCCCACGGGTGAGTTGTCGAGCCGCCACGGTGCTCACCGCGCTCGCTACTCACAAGCACAGCTTAGCTAAGGTCTGATTGATGGCCGTAGGAGTAGGAGGCAGCTGGCCCCACGTGGCCGCGCTGCTCGTACCACTGCCACAGGCCAACGTGCCTCGGCCGCCCATTTCCTCACGCCTTTCGGAGCTTCCATGTATCCCAGCTCAATCACGCGCCTGGTCCTTGCCGCATCATTGGTCACCCCGACCCTCGCCAGAGCACAGGGCCAGGCGGGAGCCGGTGCGGTCCGACACGTCGCGGTGCTCGAAGTCGCCCTCTACACTGCTGGCGCGAACCTTCAGCAGGCAACCGATACCGCCGTCGCCAGGCTCGCGACGCAGGCTCTGGGGGACAACGTCCGCGCGCTGCTGGGGGCCTCAGTCCTCGACTCGGGGCTCGTGGGTCGGGCGACGAGATCCGATTCAGCTCGGTCGATCACCGGAGGCGGTAAGGCGTGCAATGTTATCATGGCCTGCGCCCGCTACGTCGGGCGCACCCTCGGAGCGAACTGGGTCGTGATGAGCAAAGTGAGCAAGACCAGCAACCTGATCTGGCTGTTTACGGGCCAGCTCGTCAACGTCCGCACCGGCAAACTGGTGATGGACGATTCCACAGAACTCAAGGGCGATCCCGGGCCAATGGTGCGAGCGGGCACACGCATCTTTGCGGAGCGCGTCGTGCGAACCATCCGGGAGCAGGAAGCGCTCTCGAATAAGTAGAACCCTGGACGCGCGTCGCGCTCATCGAGCGGGCATGCGGCAAGAGGGGTACGAGGTCGTGGGGGTGGGCGACGGGTAGGCTGGGCTGACAGCCGGGACCAGCGGCGGCGCTCAAAGCCAGCCGAGCGTTGACGCGGGGTTGAGGGAAGGGAGCTATCGTCGGGCATGGCAGAGCAGCCTTCACCGCGGGGAGAGGGGCTGGAAGCTTACCGCGGATTCTCACTGCGGGATAGGCGCCGCTCGCCTTCGACGCTGGAGGCCTTCAGGATGCTGGCAACGAGCGGGTCGTTTCGACCAGCTCGTCGATCTCGAAGGGTTTTCGGGCCACGACTTGAGGCCGGCGGGTCGCTCCTCTTCCCGGCACCGGGAAGGCTGAGATGCTGAGCGACACGCGGAAGCTCCTCGACCGGATCGCCAAGCGGGTGGGGTGGGAGCGGGGCGAGATCCGCCATCGCATATTCCGTCACTCGTACTGTGCCGCGAGACTGCAGACGCTCGACAGCGGCGCGCCCGTCTCGATCTACACGGTGAGCCGCGAGCTCGGCCACACGTCGCCGGCTATGGTGCAGCGGGTCTACTCCCATCTGGGCACCGTCCGCCACCGGTCGGAAGTTGTGGAGTACCGGATCGAGCAGCACTATGAGCGGCTCGGCGATCAGCTCATCCGGCTGCGTTCTGGCACAACGATCGTCACAAAATCAGCAGCAGGGTCAGAAAGTGAGAACCCCGCGCACCGATAACCGATGGCGGGGTGAGAACTTCGGAGAATGGGCCCGGCGCGACTCAAACGCGCGACCTCTTGCTCCGGAGCGCAGGCCCCACCGCCGGCCGAAGCTGACCAGCAACAGAAACCCTTGGAAGAGTAGCCCTGACCGCTTACCGGCGCTCGCTGGCGCTGGTGGGTATGGCACATCTATTGGCACAAGGTCCGGGGTGGGGATTATGGGCTATCAATTCGTGGTGCGGGGGGGTAGGTTTGGATAGGAGTTTGACTCCTACCTGCCAAAGCCGGCTGTCACTGCCGGACCTCAAGGACCCACAGTGCGGCCCCTCGCGAACGACCCCTCTTCCGAGGGCCGACGCATCGTAATCTGCGACTACAACGCGCTCTTGCTCTCTGTCACGGGCCTCCTCCGTATGTGCGGCTATCGCGTGTTCCAAGCCCACGACGGGCTCGCCGCCCGCGAACTGTGCCATGAACTCCCGAACATCGGACTGCTGATCCTCAACACTGCGGGCACCGGCGAAGATACACCGAGTCTCGTCGGACTCATCCGACGCGAGCACCCCGACCTTTCCGTACTTCACATCGGTACGTCGGCCCTGGCCGGGATGCCCTCCAATGTGCCGACGCTCGATGAGTCATTCACCGCTGACCAACTCTTGAGGACTGTTGAGTCGCTCATGGCCGAGCCGGAAATTGCGAACGTGCAGAGGGCGGCAACCCGACCCCAGCGCGCCTACAGCCGGCGTGGCTCACCCCGCACCAGTGTTGAGGGTCAGTTGACGGACCGGGACTATGCGAGAACCCGCCCACCTCAGTGAGTCGACCTCGCTACACGTTGTGAAGCTCCCACAGGAGGGTGCCAAGATGCCGGCCATTCGGATGAAGGTTGCGCCCGAAACAGTAGCCTATGCTGACGGGGAGAACCATAAGCTCGTAGTCGAGTTTGCCATCCCAGGGGCGCCAGCGGAGACCATCGATCTGAAGATCCTGGAAGACAGCGTCCACCTGACGGCGCCCGCAAGGGATATTGAGTATGTCTCCGCGCACGCTTTAGCTTGGCCGGTAAAACCTCACCAAGCCGAAGCGACCTACGAGCACGGCCTCCTCCGAGTCGAGGTGCCTTTCAAAGATCCGATGGAAGATGCCGTGAATGTCCGCATCAAGACAGCTGCCGCGGAAACCAAGACCAAGAGGCTGAAGACCTGAGGATGAGTTGGGGGAAGGAGTAGCATTGGATATGCCCAGGTCGGCAGCGGCTCGAGCTCCTCGCCTACGCCAGGCTCGCGGGGTGCCGCCAATCGCGAATCCCGGCCGCCATTTAGTGAGCCTGCCCACACCTTGTACCCGGCCACCCCGTCATACTTAACTCAACGTGGGGGATGCCTCCGACCGCATCGCCCCGCTGTCGGAATAGCTTGGGGGATTGTGCCATGATGGAGACCATCCGAGAGGCCCGGCTCAGACGGGAGGCGGCAGACCGGTATCCGTTCATCCCGGCTCGGCTGTGGACCCAGGCCGCCCGCATGGCGGAGCTGGTGCGGAAGCATCTAGAGGGGTGCGGACGGCGAGTACGGGCGCGACGGCGGGCGCTCGCCGAGGGCGACTTTCGCTTCCGGGGTGGCCTTCGCCATCCGCCCGGTGCTCACACGCGCCTGACGGATCCGGAGCCCGCAGCAACGGCACGTCTCTCCTGACTCGAGTGGAGGATGAGCCGCCAAGCCCGGTTACGCCAAGAGTACGCGACGTGGTATCCGAGGATCCCGCCGGGCAGGTGGCAACTCGCCGAAGCAGTCCGCCGCATTGTGCTCCGCCAACTGCGGCATGGGTCACCTTCCTGGGCGCCCGGTCCCCGGATCCTCTCCGACCGTGATTTCGAGTTTCAAGGTGACTCGGCTGTGGGCACCCCGCAGGCATCCGACGTCGATCGGCGGCGGCGGGTACCGCAGGTGACGCCTCGTCAGGGCCCCACCGAGGCGGTTGAAGGAAGCCACTGAGGAACTGGCTTCTATGGATCAAACCGCCTGCTTGAGCGGTCCCCGAGCAGGCGCTACAGTGCGGGATGCGTCCGCGCCACAGCCCCCACCAGCCCTTCTCTCAGTCCTTATCGGCAGCCTGCGAGATCGCCCTAGAAGCCGCAGAACGTGCCGCGGTGATCTGCGCGACTGCCGCCGAAACCTGCGCAAGAGCCGAACGCATGATCGCGGAATCCAAAGCTGCCCGCGAAACGCGTCGATCCTCCCGCCTCGGGCGCTAGCCATTCATTCCTCACGCTACACTGAAATTGATATGCTACGAGTGAGGATGCCGGAAAAAGCGGCCGCCGCATGGCTTGCACCGTGCGGCGGCGTAGGGAGCAACCCCGGTAACTCCAACTGAACAGAGTTCCCGATTAGGGGGGTGGCGGGTTGAAGACCCGCCCGGGGCGCTCCCCTGTACCGCCTTCGAGGGACGGTACGGCGTAAGTATAGGTGCCGGTACATCGCGGTACAAGATGTGACGGGTCAGGCGGCGTGGAGGGTCAGTTCACGGGTGTCCGCTAGCCTGTGGCACGCCGAGAAGTCTAGCGGGACCCGAGAATCACCAGGGGGACCGGGCCGGCGCGAAAATGCAGCACCAGGATCAGCAGGAACTCCACGACGACGGTCGACCACAGCAGCACACGTCGCGCGTTTACTCGGATGAGACTCGCCTGACACAGGGGGCAGCTCGCCGCGGGCTGAGCGATCGTCAGGCCACAGCGTGGACAATGACTGGAAGACATCAGGACTCACCTACCAAGGGGGCAAGTGAGGAGATACGCTGCGGTACAGGGGCCGTCAAGGTGACCGGCGAGGGGAGGACTATCGCGATTGGCCGCTCCGGGATAGACTGGAGTTGCTCGCCTTCGAGGCCCGGCTCGCGGGGGTGCCGATCGACGGCCTCTAGGCAACTATCTGGGGCGCATCCCGGCTGCAAGAAAAACAGCCCCACAGATCGCAGAAGTCTGGCCGAGGTATATACGTTGCAAATTGACGACCTGGTGACCTAGCAGCTCGGCCCCTCCCTCCGATGGATTCACGACGAGAAAAAAGAATCCAACTGCCAGGAGCAGTCCTCCAACAAGTAAGCAGGCCCCCTCACTCCCTGCGCTCGTGCTCCCAGTCGGCGTAATTCCCAGGGGCTGCGACTGCACTCCGCGTTCTACATTAGCCCTATCGATGGCATCAAGGTCGCGCTGGCGCCCAGACTCGATGCAGGAATCGCACATGCTCATCATGAACGAAGTCTTGGCGCCGCAGACGGTGCACTTAGCCATGCTCGCTCCTCTCGATCCCTAGGTGAGTGCCGGCGGCCGGCTAGCGGCGGGGGGATCCGTTGTAACAGTGCTCGTCATACCAGACCGCGTCACTCGGCCGCGGGGGAACCCCTTCGGCGAGAAGCCACTGGTCGTGATGTGCCCTGACTGCCGCTGTCCGGTTGAACTCGTCTTTATGTTCGAGCTGGACTCCGACGCACATCATCGTTTACGAGCGGGGCCGATTGCGGACAGCAGCGTCCAGTCCACGGCTGAGAAAGAGGGAGAGGGGGATTGAGCGGTCAGCGCGGTACAACGTACCAGCCTCCACGTCTTTGGGAGGCTATTCGCCGCTCCGGAGTTGTAGTGGTAGCGCAAGAGCCGCCGGATCAGGAGCTCGCTGCCAGTCTTTTCGAGCGCCTCGACGAAGTGTGTTCGGCAGTCATTTCAGCGTCCGTCATTCGTATTGAGTCGGTTGAGAGTCACTGGGAGGACCACCCCATACATCTCCGTGAGCTGCCATCCGCACCGCCATCACCGGTCTGGCTCGAGCTCGAAATTCAAGATCCCACACCCGCAGCTACGGGCCGTCGGTTTGCCATAGGCGCTTTTGTGAGGGGGTTCACCAGGGGTGAGGGAGTGGAGTTGTGGGTGTTGGCCTACCTCCGGGAAGACGCCGCGGCGCTCGAGCTGCTGGTGGGTGAGTCGGTGGTCTTGAGGATGGTGAAGTAGGCGAGTAAATCAGCAAGAATGCTGATCCGAGGCAGATCTCCCCACAAAAGTCCCCACACCGTGTTGATAGCCGATAGCTAAGTCCAATGGGCCCTCCTGGATTCGAACCAGGGACCGACGGATTATGAGTCCGCTGCTCTAACCACCTGAGCTAAGGGCCCGAACGACGGAAACATGCGAAGGGCGTTGCACTTGGACAAGCGCCCGACACACAGGCTCCCTGAGGATAGCCTGCCGCGGGGGCAAAATTGCTGGCAATCGGGTGACCTTTCGCAGGGCCGCGGCGGTGTCGACACTTGGCTTCTGGGGAGCGTGTGCACGGAAAGCGGGAAAAGTGAAGGGAACCACTCTAGTACAAAGGACCTATTGAGACGGAGGCCCGCATGCGGCATATCCCCGCGCCATCCGGCGAGGCCGAGCGCCAGGGCATCGCTCGAGCGCGTCCTCCCGGGGGATAAGCGCCACGCAGAGCGCGGGACACGTCCGGCCGGTCGGCTACATGTGCGGCTCAGGCGCCAAGCCGCTCCAACTCCTCGGCAAGATGGTCAATCTCTGCAGGCTCATTGTACAGATACAACGAAACCCTGGCGAGGGCTTCTCGACCGCGACTCCGAAGTAAGGGTGCAGCGGCCAGGTCCCCAGCGCGGATTGCAATACCTCGCCGGTCCAAGCTTCGCGCCAGAGTGACCGGGTCGAGGCCCTTAACTTCAAAAGAAAAGATCCCGACGCGCTCGGTTGCGGCCGATGAGCCAAAGATCGAGAGCCGATGAAGCCCTGTCAGCCGCTCGAGCGTGTGCTGCACGAGCATGCGATGATGCGCGCGGATCTTGTCCAGGCCGATCTGGCGGAGAAATTCGATAGCGGCCTGCCAGGCCACTGGCCCCGCGATGTTGGGACTGCCCGCCTCGAACTTGTACGCCGCCGACGCGAACTCCCCGGAGAGGAGCTCCACGCGCTTTGCCATGTGTCCGCCGAGCTGATACGGAGGCATGGCGTCAAGTAGCTCGCGCCGCGCCCACAGGGCACCTACGCCCATTGGGCCGGTCATCTTGTGACCGGAGAGGGCGAAGAAATCGCAACCAAGGGCCTGGACGTCGATCGGAATATGGGGAGCCGATTGTGCTCCATCGAGGAACACCAGGGCGCCCCGGTCGTGCACCCTCTTGCTGATCTCTACCACCGGCTGGATCCTGCCGAACACGTTCGAGACATGTGCGAGACTTAGGAGCCGAGTACGTGGCGAAAGCAGCTGGTCAAGGTGGTCGAGCTTAAGCACACCGTCGTCGTCGACGTCCACGAACCGCAGTACGGCCCCTCTACGCTGCGTGATCTGCTGCCAGGGTAATAGGTTCGAGTAGTGCTCTGCCACAGAGAGGAGGATCTCGTCGCCTGGGCGTAGCATGCTATGGCCCCAGCTAGAAGCCACGAGGTTAATGGCCTCGGTCGTTCCTCTACACCAGACAATCTCAGCCGGATCTGGGGCGTTTAGAAATGTTGCGAGCGTCTGGCGCGCGGCCTCGTAACGCTCTCCCGCTCGGCGAGCAAGCTCGTGCAGTGAGGTCGCCGGGTTCGCGTTCGCATGCCAGTAGTACTCCATCTCTGCTTGGAGCACCGCCCGCGCACGATGTGTGGTAGCTGCATTGTCGAAGTAAATGAGCGGGTTGCCGTGGACACGCTCGTTGAGGGCGGGGAAGGCTCGGCGCCATGGCGCCGAGCCTTCCATTGCCTCCCACTGAGTCGCGGGGAATCGGAACACGCTGGCCGCGGCCAGCGTGGAGAGAAACCCGCGGCGTGATGGCATGTGTCCCCTCCAAGGCTGCTCCTGAAAACCCGGGCCTTCCTACGACGCCTCATCCGAAGGTTGCGGTGACGCTTCCAGCATGGAGCGGACTGAGGAGGACGGAGACGGAAAAGCCCGAAGGCCCTTATGAGTCCGCTGCTCTAACCACTTGAGCTAAGGGCCCGACAAGACGGAAAGCTTACTGCAGCCAAACACTTGCACAAGCCAGTGGCCGCGCCGTGCGGCTCTTGCGCGACCAGATTGTCGAGTGTGGAAGAGTCGAGCGGCAGCGAAAGATCAGCGGACGCGTAGCGCCAGAAGCATCCCCGCCTCTGCACCGACGTTATCCGGGGGAAGCTGCCCGGCGGGGACGCAATCCTCTGCAAACGGGTGTCGAGAGGCCTGAAGCCGGGCGCTCGGCGCTCCCTGCCTGAGGTCCGGGTTTGACGCCCTGAGTTCAAGGTTGGCCTCCCAGAGCTCAAGGTGTGCTTCCTTAAAACCGGAGTCCGCCTGCGTAAAGTCGGGGCCGATGAGCCTAAAGTCCGAATGCGTCCTCCCGAGCTTGAGGTGCCAGACTCGGCCGCCCGAGTGCGACACGATCAAACCCGAGTGGAACGTGCTCGACCTCGAGTGGAACATCCTCGAGCGCGAGTCCGTCCGCCCAAAGCCGAGATGTGCCCACCGGAGGTCGAGGCGCGACGTCCTCGAGCTCGAGTGGACCCGGTTTGACCTCGGGTGAACCGTCATCAAGGCGGGGTGCGACGGCCTGACGACCGGCATGGTCTCCAAGGAGACGGAGTGCATCACCCCCATCCGTCCGGCGATCCGCATAAGCGCCGAGTGGAACGTCCCACTCACCAGGTCGAACGCCCCAGCAACCAAGTGGAACGCCCTATCGCTTGGGCGAAACGACCCTGCGTTAACTTTTGATCATGCGGCCGCGACGTCGCACGCCTGGGGCCGCAGTGCTAGATAACAGAAGGCGCAGCACGTCGTTCGGCCAAATCTGTGGGCGTCGCGGATGTTCCTCCACCTCGTTGAACTCGTCGCTTTCCTGCTGGCGATGGCGCCTGACTCTACCGCGACCCTGCGGCAAGCGCACAAGGCCCAGCGCGACTTCGAGCTGACCCGTCGGGCTCAACTCCCTTCCGGGCTCGGTCGCACCACCCGCTGGTGCGATGCGCGGATCGGCCGGTACTGCTACTGGTACGACCCGTCGCCTGACCCACCAACCCCCGAACCCGGAAGCGTGCGACAGGCGCGCAGCCGACTGTTGCGCGATCTGGCAGCGGCGGCCGCGCGGCTTCCCGGCGATGATTGGATCGCCGGCCAGCTCGTGCGCTATCTCGTCGAAGACGGACGCGCGGAGGCGGCGGTGACCGCGGCGCGGCGTTGTCGCGCCACCCGGTGGTGGTGTGACGCGCTCGAAGGCTTTGCGCGCCATCTGGCAGGCGACTACCAGGGGGCCGACGACGCCTTCATGCGCGCCTTGGGCGAAATGCCGGAGGCTGAGCGATGCACCTGGACCGACCTCGGCGACTTGCTCCGCGATGGCCGACGCGCCTATCGCCGGCTCGGATGCGCCGAGCGCCGGGTACCGAACGAGCGGATCTGGTGGCTCGCGCAGCCGCTCTACTCGCGACCGGGGAACGACCTCCGGACGGAGCACTACGCACGGCATACGATGGCGCGCCTTCTCGAGGACGCCGAGACCCCGGATGCCGTCCCCTGGGGCGCCGACACCCGCGAGCTCGTCGTGCGGTTCGGCTGGCCCACGCACTGGTCGCGGGCGCCTGATCGTCCCGGCGAGCTCACCCCGGCCATCCTCGGCCACGAGCCGGACCCGAGCTTTTGGCTGCTGCCGGACCCCGCCGTGGACGAGCCGTGGGCGGACCCCACCCAGGTCCGCTGGAATCCGGCGCTGGACCGTCCCCCGGCGCGCTACGCGCCGCGGTATGCCGCCGGGTTCGATCCGATCGACCGGGTGCAGTTCGCCCGCTTCCGCCGTGGCGATACCTCGCTCACCGTCGCCGCCTACGATCTGACGCCCGACTCCGTGCTCGGCGCGGGCCGGGTGGACGTTCGGCTCGCGGCGAGCCGGGATGCCGCCACGCCTGTGGTGATTGTCAGGGTATCTCCGTCCAAGCCGCGCGGGGTCCTGTCGCTGCGCTCGCCATGGAGGCCGGCGGTGCTGAGCCTGGAGGCGGTGGGGCTCGATACTTCATGGATCGCGCGGCGCCGCGCCGTCGCGCCCCCCGACCCGGCCGGCGTCGCGCCGGCGTTGTCGGACATCCTGCTGTTCGCGCCTGACGGCGACCTGCCGGCGTCACTGGAAGCTGCGCTGCCCCTGGCACTCGCGGCCCCTGTGGCGCGGCGGAGGGAGCGGCTGGGCCTCTTTTGGGAGATGTACGACCCGACCGAGACGACGGTGTCGGTCCAGGTGGGAGTCACGGCCATGAAGGCGAGGTCGAGCGACGCGGGGCCATATCCGGTGGGCCGGCCCTGGTGCCCGCTCTCGGCGCCGTCGCCCGTCACGCTCCGCTGGCGCGAGGCACCGGAGCGGCGGCGCCGCAGCGTCGGGCGCGCGGTGACGCTCGACCTCCGGCCGTTGCGGAAGGGGCGCTACCTCATCACGGTGCAGGCGAGCGCGGGCGGCCGGCCGACAGGATGCTCCAGTCGAGAGGTTCGGATCAGCGGGTAGGCCGACGTTTACGCCGCCTCCCGAATCCGGATTGGCATCGTTACCATCGTCCTCCCGGCCCAGCGCAGCCGCTTCTCGATCGCCAGCGCGGTCTCGTTGTGCAGCAGGCGGTGATACCACTTCTCATCCTGGAAGATCACCTTGCCCGCGGAGAAGACGACCTGGGGAAACTCGCGGGCGACCTCGAGGCACAGCCGTTCGGCTTCAGCGACCGCTTCCGTGCCGATGGCCATCCGCGAGGTGGCAGGAATCCCGAGCTGACCGGCGAGAGTCACATATTTCGCGAGCATCTCCTCCGTCCTGCGTTGGAGGCTCTCCACCGCGCCCTCGCCCTTGAACTCCCCGGAGTCGACGACACCAACGGACAGAAACACCAGGTTGGCGAAGTGTCCCGGGAAGGCGCGAAAGATGTTCAGCACCGTATGGATTCCCACGCCGTCGAACGCGCCGACCAGCACGCCCACCGTGGGTTTCCGCGGATCCAGGCACCCCGCCACCGCTGCCGCCCCCTGCTCCACCACGTGGGGAAGGTCCCCCAGCTCTCGATAGAGCTGGTCCAGCTGGTCGGTCACCGACCGGTAGTGCCGCCGGATGAGAAAGCACACGCCGATGACGACTGCGGTGATGACGATGGTCACCCACCCGCCCTGGCTGAATTTTTCGAATCCGGTGATGAGGAGAATCGTCGCGCACAGAACGAACCCGGCCCCGAAGAGCACGAGACGACCCTTCCACTCCGGCCGGCTCCCCCGGCGTTGGTACCAGAAGCGCAGCATGGCGAACATCGAGAGCGAGAAGGTGAGGAACACGTTGATGCTGTACATGACGACGAGATGCCCCACGTTGCCGCGGGTGTAGAGCAGCGCGGTCAACGCGGCCACGCCCATCAGCGCGATGCCATTCATGGTTGTGAGCCGCTCGGAGAGCGCCGCGAAGCGGTGCGGGACCCACGAGTCCACCGCCATGTTGGCGAGCACCCGGGGGCCATCGGTGAACCCCGCCTGCGCGGCCACCACCAGGAGCATCGCCTCTGAAAAGAGGGTGAGCACGATGAATGCCTGCCCGAAGGGGAGCCCGCCCGCCAGCCGCTCGGTGAGCACGGCGTTCATGGTTTTGCCCGGCACCGGGGCGATGTGCCACGCCAGATAGCAGAGCAGCAGGCCCGAGGCGGTGAAGGCGAGCGACGTGCCCATGTACACCATGGTGCGCTTCCCGGTCTCCACCTGGGGCTCGCGCATGATCGGCAGTCCGTTCGACACGGCCTCGATCCCGGTGTACGTCCCTCCGCCAAGGGAGTACGCGCGGAAGAAGATCAACAGCAGACTGCCCACCCCCAGCGTCGCGATCCCCTGGCCGAAACCGTGCCGGACGGTCTGCACGGTCCGGGGGAGCTCGGGCAGATGGCCCAGGACACCGGCGGCAATCAGCACCAGGTGGGTCACCACGAAGAGCAGGAACACCGGGAGCAAAGCCATCACCGACTCGCGAACACCCCGGATGTTCAATGTCGTCAGCAACAGGATGAGGACGAACTCGACCGGCAGCTTCGCCCCTTGCCAGGCGGGCGGCAGGACGCTCACGCTGAAAAGGGCGTCCCCGGCGGCGGCGATCGAGATCGTAATGGTGAGCACGTAGTCGACCAGCAGGGCCGACCCGGAGACCACTCCGGCCCGCTCACCCAGGAGCTTGCTCGCCACCACGTATCCGCCACCACCGCTGGGAAACTCCTCGATGATCCGCCGGTAGGCCGCGGAGAGGAGCAGCACAGTGACTGCCATGAGTGCGGCGAGGGCCACGGCGAGGTAGGTATGCTCGCCCAGTGCCCGAAAGGCCTCCTCCGGTCCATAGGCGGACGACGAGAGGCCATCCGCGCCCAGGCCCACCCAGGCCAGGAAGGCGATCAGGGAGACGCGATGGAAGAGTTGGCTGTCCTGGAGGTCGCGGGGGCGTCCGAACAGGGTCCGCCGAAGGCGACGACCGAGCCCCGGCCGTGGCCGTGGGGCGTTGGGGTCGAAGGACGAGGCGTGCATCGGCAGAATACTGCCGGACGGCGGCACGGCAGGTCACCCCCCGCAGGCAATCCTGATATTTCCTTGATTCCCACCGGAGTAACTTGAATCATGACCTCTCCGGCGCGTGGAGCGGCGGCACGGCGGCCCAGCAGCAGGCTCGCGGAATACACCGGGACCGTGGTGATCATGGCGGCGATGATCGCGGGCTGCCTGGCAGCGCGGTCGCACCTCACCACGGTCGATGTCGCCATGCTCCTCCTGCTCGGCGTGGTGGTCGTGGCCGCGCGCTACCGCCGAGGCCCCGCCCTCCTCGCCACCCTGGTGAGCATCGCGGCGTTCGACTTCCTGTTCGTTCCCCCCTACTACACGTTCGACGTGCATGATGCGAGGTATCTGCTGACCTTTGCCGTCATGCTGGTCGTCGCGCTCACCATGAGCCGGCTCACGGGCGTCATCCGAGAGCACGGGCTCGAGGCGCAGGTCCGCGAGCGGCGGGCCTCCGCGGTCGCCGCGCTCAACGCGGAGCTCGCGGCAGCGGCGACCCACGACGAGGTTCTCGCCATCCTCGCCCGTCACGTCGAGCGGGCCGTGGTCGGACAGGTATGTACGCTGGGGGCGGAGCAGCTAGAGACCGACGGTGCGATCCGGGTGCCGCTCGCGGGCGACGTCCTGACGTCCATGCCGGAGAGCGTCGCGGCCCGCTGGGTTCACCAGGACGGGCGGAGTGCGGGCCCGGGCACCGCCCGATGCGCTGATTCGGAGGCCCTCCTCGTGCCCATCAGGAACGGAAACCGGCACCTCGGACTGGTGGCGGTCCGGCCTGAGCCCTCGGACCAGGTCCCTGACCCCGAGGAGGTCCGGCTGGTCGAGGCCCTCGCGGCCCAGGCGGCGTTCGGCCTGGAGCGCGCCGTGCTGGCCGAACAGCATCAGCAGGCGCGAGCCGCGGCGGAGGCGGAGCGCCTCCGAACCTCGCTGCTGAGCTCACTCTCGCACGACTTCCGCACCCCGCTCGCCACGATCGAAGGAGCGGCGAGCAGCCTGCTGGATGAGGATGGCACCCTGACGCCGGACGGACGTCACGACCTCGCGGACACAGTCCTCGAGGAGTCCCGCCGGATGACGCGGCTGGTGTCCAACCTGCTCAACATGGTCCGGGTGGAGACCGGCGCGCTGGCCGTGCAGAAATCGTGGCAACCCCTGGAGGAGGCGCTCGGCGTGGCGCTCCTCAGGGTGGAGGAGCGCCTCAAAGATCATCCGGTCGAGGTGGACCTGCCGCCCGACCTTCCGCTGGTGCCGATCGACGAGCTGCTGATCGAGCAGGTGTTCATCAACCTGTTCGAGAACGCCGCCAAGTACACGCCGCCCTGCACGGCAATCGCGGTGACGGCTTCTCCCGGCGCGGGAGAAGTCTGCGTGGAAGTGGCCGACCGCGGTCCGGGAGTGCCCGCGGGCGAGGAGGAGGCGGTGTTCAGGAAGTTCTACCGTGCCGGGGGCGCGGCCGGCGGATCGGCGCCGGGTGGTGCCGGGCTCGGGCTCACCATCTCCCGGGGAATCATCACGGCGCACGGCGGGCGCATGTGGGTGGAGCCCCGGTCCGGTGGTGGTGCCGCCTTCCGGTTCACCCTGCCGCTCTCGGGGCCTCAGATTCCTCCGCTCCCGCTCGAAGCCGATACGGTGGAGCTCAATGGCTAACGTCGGCCCGCTGGTCCTGCTGGTGGAGGACGAACCTCAGATGCGCCGCTTCCTCCGGACGACGCTCCGGGCCCACGACTGCCAGGTGGTGGAAGCCGGGACGGCTCGGGAGGCGCTGGCGCAGGCCGCGGGACGGAACCCGGACCTCATCCTGCTCGACCTCGGTCTTCCCGACGGCGACGGCCTGGAGGTCGCGCGGGAGATCCGCCGCTCCGGACGAACGCCCATCATCGTCATTTCGGC
>DATAOI010000054.1 GCA_036265815.1 Gemmatimonadales bacterium | reverse complement strand
TCCCGGCACGACCTACGACACGGCGAGCAACCGGCTGGTACTGGTCGGCGGCCTGGCGCGGCACGACAGCGCATTCGGCGTGGCGAACGGACTGCTCGACCCGGCGCCGATCGACATCCACGCCGGCCGCACCTATCGCTTCCGGCTGATCAACATGGGCGACGCGCGGACGTACTTCGCCCTGCGTCGTCCCCGGCCCGACTCGTTGATCGTAGCGTGGCGCGCCGTGGCAAAGGATGGGGCGGACCTGCCGGCCTCGCAGGCCGTGGTGCGCACCGAAAGACTGCTGACGGGGCCGGGGGAGACCGCGGACTTCGAGGTGAGAGCGGATGAGCCTGGGGACTTGAGGCTCGAGCTCGATGCGCCGTTCGCGGGGTGGCGGCTCGAGGTGCCGGTTCGGGTGCGCTAGCCCGGGTTGAGATCAGGGCGCCGGGCAAGCGCCGACGGCGAGAGGTCAGCGAGGGCATCAGAGACGCGCTCTGAGCCCCACCCGCGCGACCGAGAACCTGATCGGGGCGCCGGCACCGTTCACCTTCCGATCGATCCTCTCATAGGTGTACTCCACGATACCGTGCAGACGGCCGGTGGTGCGGCCAACCCGCGCACCGAGCCCCAGCCCGAGCGCGAGTCCGGTGCCCCCACCGCCGCTGAAGCGAGCGAGCGGGTAGTAGGACGCTCCGGCTTCGATCTGCGCCAGGCTGGAGAGCCTGGTCTCGGACAGAACGCCGACGTGCAACAAGCCTACCTCCTGCGCGACGAAGTCCGGGCTGATGAATCGCCGCGCGACTCCCACCTGCAGCCAGAGCCGTGGGCCCCAGACATAGCTGGCCAGAGCGCTAAGCTCATGGAGTGCATAGTCCGGCTGCACGGAAAAATCGGCGTGAAGGGAAGCCGTGAGGCCCCGAAGCTCGAGCCGAAAGCGTCCGCGCTCGGCTCGGGCATCCACCGCGAGCCCCAGTCCCCTCGTCCCGCGGAGGCTGTCGATCTCGCTGTTGCTCACAGCGATGCCATATGCTCCCAGCTCCACCTGCTGCGCCCAGGCTTCCGACACTGCCGGCAGACTCACCAGCAGCGACGCCGCGAGCGCCTCCAGCACCATCCTCATCGGCTCGGCTTGACCGTCAGCAGGACCTGAGATCGCCGCACCGCGTTCTGGCGCTCGATTTCCTCATTCCGGCGAGCGAGCAGTTCGCGCAGCAGCCGATTGTACAGGATGTTGGTCTGGGATGGTCGAGGGTCCGGACGCCGGAGGCTCAAGGTCAGGCCGAGGCCAACCGCGGCCCCGCCTGTGGAGAGAATGCCGGCCCGCGGACCGCTACCGAGATCTCGGTCGTCGAGCGCCAGGAAGGCAGCCGCGGCGGCTCCGGTGTACAACACCGCGAGCGCCAGGGGTCGCCAGTCGCGCGGTGGCGACACCAGCTCGGGCTGTTCCTGGTACCCGGGAAGGCTGCTCAGATGGGGCACCGTATCCACAGCGGCATGCTCCACCCGCACCGCGAGGGGCTCGGAGGAATACTCGCTGCGGGCACCTTCCCGGGCGGTGACGATGATCTGGTAGTCACCCTCGGGAAGCGGGCGGCCGCCACGGCCGCGCACGGTCCAGTCCACCCGGCTGGGGCCGTTCGTGGTGGTCGTATCGATGACCGTGTCGGTGCCGGGCCCCACCACCCGTGTCGAGACCAGCGCGAGCCGGGAGACATAGAATCGAATGGCGGCGCTGCCGGTGCCCGCCAGGAAGGAGGTCGAGTCGATCGTCACCCGCCTCACGACCAGCACCTGACCCAGAGCCGAGGCATACAAGGACGTAATGCGCGGCGAGACCCGCTCGAGATTGGGCTCCCGATCGGGTGCGAGAAAGATCAGCTCCTCGAACGCCTTGACGGCCTGCGCTGTAGAGTCGAGCGCCCCGTACGCGAAGCCGAGCAGCTCGAAAGCGACAATCCGATCCTCTCGGCCGAGGGACTGCTGGAGGGCCGAACGGGCGCCGGCCAGGGCGCCGCTGTAATCCAGACTATCGTACGCGACCTGTGCCTGGCGGAGCACGGGGTTTGCCTGGGCAACTGCCCGCACCGGAATCGGGAGCACCAGGAGCGCGACCCATGCCACCGCCGGTCCTTTCACCTGTTCTCCTTCATCAGAGTCCGGCTGAGGCGCACTTCGTTGCCCGGCGTCACTGTGGCCACGGTGCTGTCGGTCCGAAAACCTTCCCGAACGATGCTGATCCGGTGGGCTCCCGGGGGCACCTCGTGCCGGACGACGGGCGTGTCGCCGATCTCTACGCCGTCGATCGAGACGGTTCCATAGGGGATCGCGTTGACCGTGAGATAGCCGGTTTTCGGCGCGACAACCGGGCTCGGTCCGATCTGAGTGTCCGCCGGGCTGGGACGCACCGCCGACACGCCGGGTCTTCGCCGGGCTGGTTTGCCTTTTGGCGTTGGCGGGGGAGGCAGCGGAACCCTGGCCGTCGACTCGCGCGGGGCGGACGGCATAGAGTCCAAGCCGGTTGCGCCCGGCGCCGGCACGGTCGCGGGCTCGGGCGCTGCCCTGGGCTCTTCCGCCGGCGGCTCGCTGGTGGGCGCCCGCGCAGTGGTAACCGTGTCGATCGAGTGCATCGTGCTCTCTCCGCGCTCCCGCCGATGGGTGAGCGTCACCACACCGAGCCCCAAGACCGCCAGGACAATCAGACCGCCCGTCATCAACGCCAGACGACGGCCTCGTGCCGGCAGCGGGAGAGATGCTGCCGCCTCGTCAGGCCGCGACGCCTGAGCACCGCCGCTGATGGCCACCACCGGCTGGGGCTCGCCTGCGCGCGCGGGGCGCTCAGGCCAGAGAGCGGTGGCGAAGTCCTCCATCGAGGGGAACCGCTGTTCCGGCTCCTTCGCGAGCGCCCGCTGGAGGCTGTCCGACACCGGCCCCGGGATCTCCGGCGAGACAGTGGCGGCCGGGACGGGAGTCTCGTAGATGTGCTTGTACATCAGGGCGTGCACCGTCTCGGCGATTAGCGGAAGTCGGCCGACCATCATCTGATAGCCGACCACGGCGAGCGAGTACTGGTCGCTCCGCCCATCCAGGGGAAGGGCCTGAACCTGCTCGGGGCTGACGTAGCGCGGGGTGCCGAGCACCTGCCCGGTAGAGGTGTACTGGGTGCTCGATTGAATGGCCTTGGAGATCCCGAAGTCGGTGATGATGACGCGACCGGTCTCGTCCACCATGATGTTCGAGGGCTTCACGTCGCGATGGATGACCCCCCGGGCGTGCGCATGACCGAGCCCGCAGGCCGCCTGCCAGAGGATAGGCCGGGCCTGCTCGACCGGCATCGGCTTCCCAGCCAGAAGCTCGTCGAGCGACTTCCCCGCGACGTGCTTCATTACGAAGTAATGCAGCTCGCCCTCCTGGGCGACCTCGTAGATCGGAATGATGTTGGGATGATCGAGTTGGGCCGAGATGCGGGCCTCCCGCTCGAATCGGCCGAGAAACCCGGGCTCACCTGCGAGTTCCGGCCGCAGCACCTTGATCGCCACCCGCCTGCCAAGCCGCAGGTCCTCGGCCAGGAAGACCGCGCCCATCCCACCCCGTCCGAGGATATCGGTCACCCGGTAGCGCTTCTTGAGGGCCCGCTTGAGCTCCTCGAAGAGCTCCTTGACGACCGCGCGCTGGCGGGTGCTGACCTCGGGATCGGACAGGTCCGCGCCGCACACCAGGCAGAAGCGGCTGTGCTCGGGAAGCGGCGTCTTGCAGTAGGAGCAGATCATTGGGTTTGCGTTGGCCGGCGGCATGGACTAGGGGCGCCAGGCGGGCTGCGCGTCCAAGCCGGTGTTGCTCGTGAGGCGGCGCTGACCCGACCCATCGGCGTTCATGACATAGATCTCCGGGTTGCCATCGCGCGTGCTCACGAGGGTGATCCGGCTCCCGTCCGGAGACCAGCTGGGGGAGGACCCGCCCTCCGGCCCGGAGGTAATCTGGCTGCACGTGCGGGCCTCCAGGTCCATGATCCAGATCTCGTGGCCGAAGAGCTCCTCGCCCAGCTCGCCACCCGAATCGATCGCAAGCTTCCTCCCATCCGGGGACCAGGAGAGTCCGTCGGACGGACCAGAAATGAAACAAGGCAGCTCGACGTCTTCGAGTGTTGTGGCATTCCGGACCACCAGCTCGGTCGCGGGGATGTTACAGCTGAAACAGGCTCTCAGAAAAGCGAGACGGGCGCCGTCCGGTGAGTACCTGAATGCGAGTATGTCATCAGGACAATGATCATCCGACATCACCACCGATTCGCCGCTCCCATCAACTTGGGCCTGGACCACCTCGGGGCAACCTTCGTCAAAGGTGGTGAAGAGAATCCCGGTCGCGTCGAGCGACCAGGAGAGCTCCGAGTTGAAAGAAATCGGATGCTCCATCCGGAGCTGGCGGACCAGCGCTCCGTCGGCGGTTCCCACCGTGATCGCCGGGGCGAGGTTGGATGTCAGGCCCACGATGGCGAGCCGAGCCCCGTCGGGAGACCAGGCAGGACTGGTATGCTCGCGACTCAGGGTGTCGGACAGCCGATGCACGTGGCTCCCGTCGTCGTTCATGACATAGACGACGAGCGGGCGGAGACTGTCGGCGTCTCGGTCGCTGACGAACGCGATCTCCCGGCCCGGGCCGGCGCTCGGAACGGCGATACAGTCGATCGCAAACGTCACCTGGGTGACCTGCTCGGCCGCGACCTCCACCGCCTGCACCTCCGCCCCGGCCAAGACGCAGTTGGGGCTCAGGTCGGCGAGCCTCACGCTGTGGGGGCCCTCCGTCGCGGTGAGCTGATGCACGCCCGCGTCGTCCACTCGAAGGCGCGGCCCGTCATCCACCAGCACCATGTACCCGTCAGGGTCGGCGTCCGACCCCGATGTCGTGGTCACGACCTGGATGGCGCCCCAGCCCGCGGGACAACTGATCGCGAATTCCACCCGCGCGGTGTCGTCCTCAGCCGCCACCAGATCGCTCTCGAGGCCCGGCGACACCTGGCAGCGCGAATCGACACCGGCGAGCGTGATGCGATGGGTGCCGGGCTCGACAGCATCGAATGCCACGGTTCCCGAATCGTTCAGCGCGGCCCTTGCGCGTTGATCCAGAATGACCACCAATCCCGTCAGGTCTACCGGGACCCCGCTCCGCGCGACGTCCACCTCGATTCGGCCAGACGGTGTAACAGACGACTCGCTCGAGCAGCCGAGCCAGGCCCCCGCGCCCAGAGCAAGGCCGATCATGTTTCCGAGGAAGTAAGGACGCGTCATGGAGCCCAGGCCGGCTCGACATCCGTCGTGAGACCCAGGGTGAGGCGCAGCACGCCGGTGCCATCGGCGTTCATGACGAAGATCCGGCTCACCGACTGGAGCACCCCCTCGATGTCGGTGGCGAAGTCCTCGCGAGTGAATGCGATCCTGCTCCCGTCAGGTGACCACGCGGGCGAGTGTCCTTCGGTCAACTGGCGCGGGTCGCTGCCGTCCCCCCCCACACGCCGGATGACGCCATCCACCTCGAAAGCCAAATATCGCCCGTCCGGCGACCAGCCGAGCTCGAGTGGGTCCTGCCTATCGCGATAGACCATCGTGACGACTGAGGTCGCCAGGTCGAGCACCCGCACCTCCAGGAAGCTCGGTCCGCCGGCATCCGGATTGGGAACCTTCACCACGGTAGCGATACGCCGGCCATCCGGGGACCACATGGGTACGCCACTGGTATCCACCGGTTCGCTTTCGAAGGCGAGCACTCGCCGGGGCTGAGCGGCGGCGGTGGTCATGACGTAGATCTCTGCGCTCCGCCCGTCCAGGTCCTCGACCCGAAACGCGATGGATCCTGTCCTGGACCATGACGCCGACTCGATCTCGTGGAACCCGGCGGCTACCGGCTGGGTGCCGGATGCGTCGATCGCCTCGGTGAACAGGTCGCCCTGTTCCGAGCGGCAGAGCACTCGGCGCCCGTCAGGCGACCACACCGGCCTTGGGGCCGTGAGCTGGCAGCCGGTCAACTGAGTGGCATTGAAATCGGTGTCGGAGACCCAGACGGAGCCCTCGAAGGCGTCGGTGCTCCTTCCGGAGTAGGCGATTCGAGACCCGTCCGGGGACCACGACGGATGGGTGGAGAAATCCGGCGGCGTGTTGAAGAACAGCGACGTCTCGCTCGTCCGTTTGCTATCCAGGGCCTCGATCGAGGAGAAGCCCGAAAACTGCTGCGCATATGCGATCCTGCCGTCGAGCGGTGGCCAGCAGCTCACCTGGAACGTCGCGGCCTCGGTCTGGTCGGTGGTGACTATCACCGTGTCCGGGTTCGCCTGGCCAGTGGTGCAATTCTGAGCCAGGCCGCCGAGCCGCACCAGATGGGAGCCGCTGGTCAGGTTCGCGATGAGCAGGGTGTCGTCGACCTCGATCCTTCGGGCACTGTCGGAGTCGACGTACAATATGTAGCCGTCCGGGTCCAGCTCCACTCCGCTGGTTCCAACGATGACCTGGAGCTGGCCCTGGCCGGGCTCCGGTGCCTGACAGTCGACCTCGAACCGGACCGTCGTGGTCAGGCCGGCCACGACCAGCACGTCCTGCGGATTGGGGCTGCTCACCGTGCAGTGCTCGGCGAGGTCGAGGAGGGTGACCCGATACTCTGCCGGCCGTAGGTCGCTTGCCCTAAGGCTGTCGGCCGGGCCGATAGCCCGGCCCGAATCGCCATTGATCGAGACGACGAAGCCGTTCGGATCCGACGCCCCGCCCTGGATGGCTGTGAGGATGAGCAGACTGCCGGTCGGAGCGCTCTCGAGAGACTCGCCGGCGCCGCAGCCGAGACTGAAGAGCCCGATCGCGAGGTGGGCGAGAGGGAGCCGCGAACGGCAGCGTCGCACAGCGAAGAGCACCAGGCGGAGCCGAAGTGGGTGAGAAGCGGCCTAATATGCCGAGCCATCAGAAGCTCGGCAAGTTGCAGACGTGGGTACGTGGCGGAGCTCGAATTCCAGATATATCTTGTCGCCTCAAACGGTTCGACGAAAGCGACTCGGTGCCGTCCCACCCTTTCGCGGCCGGCTGGCTCCTCGCCTCCTTGGTGGCCGCCGGCTGCGCCTTGCCCTCCGATCAGAGCGGAGAGATGGTCGTCGCTATCGACGCACCCTCCGGCCTCGTCGTCCTCAACACCAGCATGCGGGTGAACGGTCACATCAGCCGCCGGTCCTCCTCTGGGGCTTCGGAGTCGATCCCGGGCGCCGAGATCACTTGGCGATCTTCCGACCCGTCGGTCGCCACCGTCGCCGGCGCCAGTGACGGCTCCGCGACCGTCACCGGACTCCGGAGCGGCACGGCGGAGATCCAAGCCACCGCCACCGGCTTTGCGGGCGCCGAGCCGGCGACCCTGGCCATCAGGGTCGCTAACTCGGTCGAGATCGACAGCGTTGTCCCGGCTGTGGTTCGCTATGGGGACCGGGTGAACATCTTCGGCGTGGGCCTGGCAAACCTCGCTCGCGTGTCGATGGGTGAAGCTGACCTCATCCCGGACGAGACCACATTCTCGGGTGAGCGATCCGGCCTGGGCCGCCTCGACTTCTGGGTCCCTTACCCAGCGACAACGGCGCGCGCCGCCGCCGTCACGCTCCAGGGCGCCACGGCGCTCGCTCCGGCTCCGACCACGGTACTGGCGACGGATCTGTACCACGAGCTCGGGGAGCCGCCGCCCCTGATCGACCTCACCGGACCGCCGATTCGGCCACCCGATACCCTGTTCTACAATCCGGCCCTGGCCCTGACGGTAGGGGAGCAATCGGATGGCTTCCGATTCGCCCTGCCGACGGCGGGACGCGCCATCACCATCACGATCTCGACCGAAACACCGGCCGTCACTCTGTTCGATCCGGTGGTCTCCATCGGGCCCAAGCCGGTCGGGACGGCCCTTGCCGACGGAGACCCATCCCTCTGGGCAATAGGGGTAGGGGGACAGATCTGTCGAGGTATACAATCCGGGTCCGATTCCGGCGGGGGCGCGTTCATCCAGTTCCCGCGGCCGGTACCCCGCACTGGTCCGGTCACCGTGGTGCGCGCGCTGAAGGACTTGCCGGCCGGGGACCTTCTGCTCGGCGTCCTGGGGGACCCTCCGGGGCGCTACAGCGTCACCGTTCAGGATGGCTACAAGACAGCCGATCCGCGGATCCTGCCGGACCGCTTCGAGGAAAATGACCACTGCCTGGGAGCCGATCTCAATGCGGGGAATCCCGCCACGAGTATCGACCTTCCCTTTGCCGACACCCTCACCATCGATAATCCCTACGACGTGGACTGGTTCCGGATCACGATTCCTGGTGACCTCGATGACGGACCCAACCCCTTTCTCACTGTGAAAGTCGCTGCTCGCCCCTTCGCCGCCGCGGACTCGAGCAACCTGGGCATCCTGCTGCTGGGGGAATTCGGCGTGTCGGCCGAGGCCCACGGGAGTGGTTCAACCGAGACCCTGAACGCGGAAGTCTCGCCGGGGGACCACTATCTCATCGTCCTGGACGAGGCGGGGGTAGCGACCCGGTACTCGTTGTGCATCGCGGTCGGGAGTGACTGTCAGTTCGTTCCTGGTTCCGAGGACTAGGGGCGACTCCGGCCTGGCCTGACGCATCGGGCGACTCCTAGTCTCCCGATGCGACACAAAACCGCGCTTTGTGGTCGCGCGATGGCGCGCAATTATTACTATGCGTCGCGCCGTGGTTCTCCGCGCACTCGCCGCTCGATCGCGCGCCGCAACAATCCTATTGACACCTTCGGTACTGCGTCATACCCTGGCGTTGCGCAGAGACTCCTGCACATCCGAGCCCCTGTAATGCGAGTAACGCTTTCACGGTCCGGTGGCCTCGCCTACCTGCCGGGACTCATGCGTCCTATGACGCTCGACTCGTCGTCCCTGGATACGGCGGACCGGGCAGTGCTGGAGCGCTTGCTTCAGGAGTCCCGGTTCACGAGCCTGCCACCTCAGGTTGGCGCCGCTCCTCCAGGTGCTGCCGATTACCGCACATTCGAGATCACGGTCGAAGACCAGGATCGAGTTCATACGGTGCGAGCGGTCGAGCCGATCGGTGACCCTGCGCTGCAACGTCTGGTGAACTTCCTCGAGCAACATGGACGGGTACACCGGAGTTCCTGACACCTTCCCCCCTGCCATGGAAGAGGCCCTTCCGACCGACCGAGATCGATCGGATCACAGAGGATCGCATATGACACACCACCACGGCCACTCGGCCGGCTGCTGCATTATCCCGCCGTACGTCTTGGAAGCGATCGCGCAGCGGGGAACCCCCGAACAGCGCGAGCGCGCCCTGCGGACGTTGGGCATCGACACTTCGCTCCGCACCGCACGACTGATTCAATCGCTGCACGAACGCCCACTGATCGATCGCCAGCGGCGGCGAGGGCGGATGGTCGCTCCCCCTTCGCAACAGAGGAGGATCTACGACGCCCAGCACGGAACCGTCCTCCCGGGACAGCTGGTGAGAGGCGAGGGCCAGGCCGCGACGGGAGACATCGCGGTCACCGAGGCCTATGATGGATTCGGATCCACCCTGGACCTGTACTGGACGGCATACAACCGCAACTCGATCGACGACGCGGCGATGCCGGTGCTCGGCAGCGTTCACTACGGCCAGGGCTACGACAACGCTTTCTGGAATGGCTCGCAGATGGTGTTCGGCGACGGTGACGGCCAGTACTTCAACCGCTTCACTATCTCCATCGATGTCATCGGCCACGAGCTGACGCACGGTGTGACCGAGCACACCGCCAACCTCGTCTACCAGGACCAGCCGGGTGCGCTGAATGAATCGATGTCGGATGTGTTCGGGTCGTTGGTGAAGCAGTACTCGAAATCACCCCAGCAGACCGCGGCCCAGGCGGATTGGTTGATCGGCGAGGGGCTGTTCACCGCCCAGGTGCAGGGCGTCGCCCTGCGGTCCATGAAGGCGCCGGGGACCGCGTTCGACGACCCGGTCCTCGGAAAAGATCCCCAGCCGGCGCACATGAACGACTACTACCAGGGCACCGACGACAATGGCGGAGTCCACGTCAACTCCGGCATTCCCAATCACGCCTTCTACCTGCTGGCCATCGCGCTGGGTGGGTTCGCCTGGGACAAGCCCGGCCACATCTGGTATGCCACGCTGTGCGACCCGCGCCTGTCATCCACTGCATCCTTCCAGCAATTCGCGGAGCTGACCGCTGACAATGCCTCCAAGCTCTACAGTGCCGCGGAGCGACAAGCGGTCGTCGATGCGTGGGAGCAGGTCGGGATCATCCTGCGAGGGGCGGCGATGCAGACGACCTTCGTGGCATCATCCGCCGCACCAAGCGGCGACGTGCACACCTTGGTCCTGGATCAGGCGAACGGCCTCTGGCATACGATCCGCCTGGCCAATGGCGACTGGCCCTATCCCTGGGGCGATGTGCAGCAGGCGATCCGCGACCAGGGACACCCCGACGTCGGCCCGACCCGGCTCGTCTCCGCCGCCGCCGCGCCCAACGGCGACCTGCACCTGTTCGTGCTCGACCAGACGGACGGCTTATGGCACACCATCCGCTTGGCCAATGGCGACTGGCCCTATCCCTGGGGCGATGTCCAGCAGGCGATCCGCAATCAGGGGCACCCCGACGTCGGGCCGACCCGGTTCGTCTCCGCCACCGCTGATCAGAACGGCGATGTGCACGTGTTCGTGCTGGACGAGTCCGACGGACTCTGGCACACGATCCGCAAGGCCAACGGAGACTGGCCGTATCCGTGGGGGGACGTGCAGGCGGCCATGCCGGCGCTTCAGATGGCATGACCTGAAGGTTCCACTTGCCGTCGGCGCTACCCCGACGGCCTGACTCGCGGCCCGATGCGGAGCTCGTGCCCCTCGTGCGAGAGGAGAACATCCGCAACGGGCCGCGCGTCCCGCGGCCGCGGGCGATGCATCGCCCACCACTGCTCCGCCCGCTCCGCGGTCCAGCTCGCTGTCGGAGGAACCGCGCCCAACCGCTCGCTCACGACCTCCGCGGTGGCCGGACGCCGCGCCGGGTCCTTCTCCAAGCACTCCATGACCAGCTCCTCCAGCGCAGCCGGGATGGCCTGTTCCGTTCGGAGTGACGGCCGCTTCGGCTCCGCCTGCACGTGCTGCATCATCACCTGCATGGCGTTCTCCCCCTCGAAGACCATCCTGCCGGTGAGGAGCCAGTAGGCGACACACCCCAGCGCGTACAGGTCGACCCGATGATCGGTGTCGGCAGCGCCGAGCACCACCTCCGGCGCCATGTACCCCGGCGTGCCGCTCCAGCTGTCCTCGGCGGTGAGGTTGATGGCGTCCTTGCCGGCGCTCCGTGCGCCGTCGAGCTTGACCAGCCCGAAGTCGAGCACCTTGACGAAGTCGAAGGTGGTGCCGGCCCGGCTGACCACCACGTTGGCCGGCTTGATGTCGCGGTGGACCAGGCCGTTGGCGTGTGCGTCCGCGAGCGCCGAACAGACCTGGCGCAGCAGGTGGACGACCCGCTCCGCCGGCAGTGGCCCGTGCTGCCGGACCAGGGTGTCGAGGTCGAGGCCGTCGAGCAGCTCCATCACGTAGTACAGCCGGCCGTCGTCGGTGACGCCGAAATCGTAGAGCTGCACCGTGTGGGGAGACGTGAGCGCGGCGGTGGCGCGCGCCTCACGCTCGAACCGCCGCACCAGCAGCTCGGGATCGCCCGCCATCGCGCCCAGGGCCCGCTGGCGGATGAGCTTGATCGCCGCCGGCCGGATCAGCAGCCGGTGGCGCGCGCGCCAGACCTCGCCCATGCCGCCCCCGCCGATCTTCTCCTCGAGCAGATACTGGCCCAGCTCGCTCGCCTCGGCGACCTGCCGGCGCAGTCCGTACAGGACCCGTGAAGCGATGGTGGCGAGCGTGGTTCCCAGGACGCTCCAGAGGACGGTGTTGAGAGTCATCTGGAGCTTCTGATACGCCGGGCTGAAACCGGGCAGGAACGCCGTTGGGTGATGGCGTGCGATGCACACGACGACGGTCGGGGCGAAGACCAGCGCCGACAGCAGCAGGGTCCGCCCCGGCCTGGACGGCAGCAGGATGGCGCGGAGCATGACGGTGACCGTCAGGGCCAGCAGCGTCTGCAGGATCTGCCCTTCTTCCTCGATCGTCATGAGCGAGAGGAAAGCACCGGCCAGGACGAAGCTGATGACATCGAGCGCGCCCAGGTTCTTGAGCGTCGGACTGGTCCGGCTGGCTACCAGCCAGAGCAGGGCCATCGTCACGCTGGCGCAGAGGTGCCCGAATGCCACCGGTCCGCGCACCACGACGACGAACGGCGCGCCGCCGATGAGGACCATGCTGGCGAGGAGGAAGAGATAGAACGCGAACGAGACGACGAAGAGCGTCTTGCTGAGCAGCGCCAAGCGCTCGCGCACGAAGGCCAGGCCGCTGGAGCTGTCGAGTCCCCGGTCGAGGAGGTTGGACATGGGGGGAAGATAGCCGGCGGCCTAACTCCCGGGCTCGGCCGTCAACCGCGCCAGCCGCGACCGCGCATCCTCCACCGCCGGCCGTAGCGGCGCGTCGCACGCGGCCCAGAGCCGCACCACCTGCGCGTACGCGTCGATGGCCTTCTGCCGCTCGCCCCCGCGCTCGTACAGCTCGCCTAGCCGGAACAGCACCGGAACCCGGAAGGTCATGTGGTCCGGCGTCCCGCCGAAGCCGTTCTCCAGCCAGCGCTGTGCCTCCGTGTCCTTGCCGAGCGCGAGGAGCGCCTCGGCGCGGAGGAAGCGGGCGTAGTCCTCGGAGACCGGCGACATCCCGCTCAGGCTGAGCGGCACGGCGCCCCGCACGGGGCCCAGCGCCGCCAGCGCGTCGGCCGGACGCCGCGCGGTGAGCGCCAGGTCCGCCCGCACCGCCGCCGCCAGGGAGCGAGCCGGACCGGCGACCTCGTCCGGTGCGGGCAGCGCCTCGAGCTGGCTCGCGGCCCGCGCCGCCGCCGCCGGTTCGCCAAGCCGCACGGCGAGGAGGCCCAGGATATAGAGGCGGACCGCCGGCACCATCGCCACCCGGGGGTCGCCGGCGACCGCCAGCGACCGGTCGGTGGCCGGGTCCCACGCAGAGAGGTCGGCGCTGATGGCCTGGAGCACCGGCCGCGGCACCTGGAAGAAGGGGAGCGCCGCCGTGATCCCCCGTACCAGCCGGGGCAGCGGTGTGGTGGCCGTGCCGAGGGCGCGGAGGAAGGCACTGTCGGCCGCCACCCACCGTCCCTGGCTGACCAGGTTTGTCGCCAGGGCAACGTTGAGGCGAGTGGCCTGCTGTGGACGCTCCGCGCCGGCCCGCGCGAACGGCTCGGCGGCGGCCGGCTGCCCCAGCCACTCCCCCACCTGCCACACGGCATTGAGCACCAGCCCGACGTGGGCGCTGTCCCGGGCCTCACGCAGCAGCCGCGCGGCCAGGGCGCTGTCGCCCTCGGCCACGGCGAACATGGCGCTGTCCGCGTAGTCCTTCCCCACCCGGGCGACCAGCGACTCGGCCTTCGCGATGTCGTCCTCGCTCACGGCGAGGTGCATCATGGGTCATATGGGACAGAGGAACTCTGGGTCGAGCTTCACCACCCCGTCGAACACCGGCGCCGATTCCGCGATCGGGCGGCCGCGCAGCGGATTGTAGACGTTGAGCACGGTGGCGAGCTGCCACTGCGCCTCGAGGTCGTCGGGATAGTCCTGGAGGATGCCGCGGTAGCCGCTCTCCGCGTCGTCCGGCTTGCCGTCGGCCAGCGCGGCGAACGACGTGAGCAGCCGCCGGTCGCGCTCGCTCAGCCGGTCGGCCAGGCGCACGGCGCGCTCGGTGTTGGGCCGGATCAGCCCGTCGTGCCGTGACCACGCCGCGGCCACCGCCAAGCGGTAGTAGGCCAGCGCGAAGGTGCTGTCGAGCTGCACGGCCTGCTGGAAGCCCGCCAGCGCCGAGTCGAACCCGCCGCGGCGGAGCTGCCGCTCAGCGTCGAGGTACGACTTGAGCGCGGGGAGCGACCGGGTCGTGGTGGCGGCGGTCTGGAGCAGCCGCGAGCCCACGCCCCGGCCCTGCCGTACCATGAGATCGCCGGCCAGACGATCCACCAGCTCGAAGAGCTGGGTGGTGTCGCCGCTCACGCTCGACTGCGAGAGCATCGCCGGCTGGGCCGGCGCGCCGTCGTACAGGCTGGCCTCGATGCGCACCTGGTTGCCGATCGCGCTCACGCTGCCAAGCACGTAGAGCCCGGCGCCCAGCCGCCGGGCGAGCCGCCGTCCTTCCTCCAGATCGGCCACGCCGCCGTCCGCGTGCGCCGCGGCCAGGACCGTGGCACCGTTGACGCTCCGGATGTCGCCGGCGCCGTCGAGGTTCCGGCTCAGCAGGTCGACCATGCCCTGCGCCAGGAAGTCGAGGCGCCCGCCGCCGTGGACCGCGAACGGCAGGACCGCCAGGTGGTTGGCCGACGCTTGGGCGGCCGAGGGCCGGTGGAGCATCCACCATCCGACCACCGCCGCCACGAGCAGGCCCGCGCCGGCGAGCGCGGCGCCGAGTCGGCGGCGAGCCGGGCGCGGCGCGGAGGCCGAGGAGGCACCCGCCCCGACCGCGACAGGGGTCACGGGCAGCGTCGCCGCCGCGGCGCTTCCGCTGGTGCTGGTGACGGCCTGATCGAGTGCCTGGGCGAACAGCGCGGCGGTGGCGTAGCGGTCGGCCGGCACCACCGAGAGCGCCCTCGAAATCGCGGCGTCGACCGGCTCCGGCACCGACGGCCGGCCGCTTCGGACTCGCGGGACCGGCTCCGACAGCCGCTTCATCAGGATGGCCTGCATGGTTGGGCCGGTGTACGGCTGCTCGCCCGCCAGCATCTCGAACAGCACGGAGGCCAGGCTGTAGACATCCGACCGGGCGTCGAGCGTGCGGTCGCCCGTGGCCTGCTCGGGGCTCATGTAGGCCGGCGTGCCCACGCTCATGCCGGTCTGGGTGAGCGAGTCGTCTCCCGCGCCCAGCGCCCGGGCGATGCCGAAGTCGGCGACCAGGGTGTTGCCGTCGCTGGTGAGCAGCAGGTTCTCGGGCTTGATGTCGCGATGCACGACGCCGTGCTCGTGCGCGTAGTGCAGCGCCTGGGCCGCCTGCCGGGCGATCCGGAGCGCGTCCTCCAGCGGGAGCTGCCGCTCGCGCCGGAGCCGGTCGCGCAGGCTCTCGCCCTCGACGAACGGCATGGTGAACCAGAGATGACCCGCAGTGGCGCCGGAATCGTGGACGGTCAGGATGTGGGGGTGCTGCAGCCGGGCCGCCAGCCGGATCTCGCGCTGGAACCGCTCGCTGCCGAGCGATTGCGCCAGGTCGGGATGGAGCACCTTGAAGGCGACCGGACGATCGTGCTTGAGGTCGGTCGCGAGGAAGACGGTCGCCATGCCGCCGCGGCCGAGCTCGCGAAGCAACGCGTATTGTCCGGCGAGTCCGGCTTCGAGCTGCGCGCGCAAGTCTGACACGTGAGCCCTGGGCTATGGGTAGTGGGACGGCGGAAAATACCCTCGGCGGCCTACTGCGGGTAGCTGTCCTCAGCGCGGCCGCGTCGCCTGGAACTCGTGGGTGAGCCGGTGCCGCGCGGTCCGGGGCAGCAGGAGCGCCGCGATGAAGCTCACCGCGCCCGCCGCGGCCAGGTACATCGCGGGCGCGAGCGGCACGCCCGTCCTCGAGACGAGCCACGCGCCCACGAGCGGCGTGGTCCCGCCGAGGAGCGCCATTCCCAGGTTGTGCGACACCGAGACCACGGTGCACCGCACCCGCCACGGCGCGAGCTCGGCCATGGTGGCGGGCAGGGCCCCGCTTCCGGCCGCGACCAGCAGGGCGAGGCCGACCTGACCCGCGATGATACGGCCCGTCTTCCCTGTGGCCATGAGAGACATCAAGGGGTAGGCCAGCAGCGCGAGCGCGGCGCCCTGCGCGACCAGCACCGGTCGCCGGCCGATCCGGTCGCTCAACGCTCCCGCCGCCAGCGAGCCGACCAGCGACAACGCCATCGCAAGGGTGTTGATCCCCAGCGCGGTGCGCGCCGGCACCTGGGCCACCTGCGCGAGCCAGGTGGCCGCGTACACGAACGTCATGTAGAACCCGACGGCCAGGGCAGCCACCAGCGCCACGAGGTGCAACGTAGTCAGCCAGTAGGACTGCAACGCCTCGACCAGCGGCGACCGGGACGGAGCCTGATGGGGCACCCGCTCGATGTAGTGGCGCCGGATGGCGATCCCTCCCAGACCCACGCCGATCCCGAGGATGAACGGGATGCGCCAGCCCCAGGCCAGTACCTCCGTCGGCGACAGGACGGCGTTCACGATCGCGCCGGCCGCCGATCCGAGCAGCGTGCCCGTGAACGCGCCGACCGGCGCCCAGCTTCCCATCCACCCGCGGCGGCCCGGCTCGGAGCCTTCGACCAGGAACACGGACGAGGCGCCGTATTCTCCGCCCACCGCGAGCCCCTGCATCAACCGGAACAGGAGCAGGAGGATGGGCGCAGCGATCCCGATGGTCTCGGTGCTCGGCAGCACGCCGATGAAGAAGGAGGGGAACGCCATCGCCATCACCGACCAGAGCAGCGCCTGCTTGCGGCCGAACTTGTCGCCCACCCAGCCGAACAGGGCCCCGCCCAGCGGCCGCATGAGGAAGCCGGCGGCGAAGGTGCCGAAGGCGGCGAGGAGCGAG
>DATAOI010000053.1 GCA_036265815.1 Gemmatimonadales bacterium | reverse complement strand
CTTCTTCCGACGATCCCGGGGAGGCCGGTTGCCAGGCGATACCGTCCACGGTCACCACGCTGGAATCGCTGGACAGGACGTGGCGCACGATCTGGCCGAGCTTCCGTTGGGCATCGAGCGCCGCCACGCCGGTGGCCTGGTCGGCGGAGGCGGTCAGCGCGTCGGCGAGCCAGGTCAGGAGCTGGATCAGCGTGAGACCGGGGTCCGAGTCGTTCTGATCGGTCCAGGGCGGAGCGTGCGCCCGGACCAGGCTCATGACCTCTCGCGACAGCGCACGCAGGCGCTTGCTGGTAGTGGGCTCCGGATTCATCGATCGTGACACCTTCGGCTGCAGCAGGTCAGAACGTGGCCGCCATCCTCCCAGGAGTCGTCGAAACGCTCTTCATCGAAGAGATTGGTGGCTGTGGCCTTAATCCTAACGTAATGGTTGATCCGGTACCGCTGGAGATCGGTCAGGCCATACTGCCGTAAGCCAACGCATCTTCAGATCGTCGATATAGACCAGATCTCGCTTGTTCTCCAGCTTCACGGAGACTCGATCGCCGGGCCGCACGTCTGGCGGCACGAAGGCGATGAGCTTCACGGGGGACCACGTTCGCGCGCGCCGCACACCATCCTGCACCGTCAGTGTCTGCCACGAATAGGCTTCCTTGTTCCTCTCGAACGCGACAACCACCTGCGCGGTGGCGTTCCGCCAGCTCTGCATCCACACCATTGCCTCCGCGACAACCAGCGACCGCTCCGCCGCCTCACCCGTGACCTCGGGAATGTAGGTGATTCTTCCACTCTGACGATGGCGCCCATCGGTCATACCGCTCCTGCGTCCGCTGAACGCCACGGCCTCCGAGCTTGCCTCGAGGGTGCTCATCGAATCGGCCTGTGCGTCGAAGTCGAGCGTCTTCTCGAACCTGAGGACGTAGTCTGATGGGGGCCTTCTCCGGCGCACCAGCCGGCTGTTGTTCAACGGATATGTCTTCAGTACCACGAAGGAATCGGCGGTGACGGCTGCCCAATCGTCCTCCGTATACAGATAGAAGTCGCTCAGCGGGTGGAGCTTCATTCTTCGGTCGGCCGGGTTCAGCCAGGTGAGGCCATTCACCCGACGATAGAAGTTGATCGGTGCCTCGAATTCCAGGTTGACTCCGAGAACGGTCGGGCGTTCGACTCCGGGCGTGACACCCCTCGCCAGGGCGATATCGACGAGCATCTGCTTCACGTCCGAGTCCAGCTTCCATTCGAGCGCGTAGGTCAGATTCAGGCAGTTGACGAGATGGAGCGTGACGAGGATAGCTGCGACCGGAAGGCAATACCGCCATTGTCTGCCGCTGCGGGCCATCGCGTCGGCCAGCATCACCGCTCCGAAGGTGCCAAGAATGAGGAGATACATCCCGGTGCGGCGCTTCAGGTAGAGAACGCCGAGCAGATGATGCTGGGCCACCAGAGCGAGCACGCAGAGGCACAGCAGGATGACGGTGGCGGGCAGGTAGAGGTCGCGGGGCTGAGGGTGGTGCATGACACGCCGGATCGACACCCACAGCGCGGCGGCCACCAGGAGTATCGCGAGAGCGCCCAACAGTTCGCTCAACCGAAACGATGGCAACCCGAGCAGCGCCGGGTACGGCTTCCCATAAAGTGAGGCATCGAATACGTCGAGGACGGTGTCGTGCCAGAAGCTCGTCGTGCCGCCATAGAAGAATGAGTGGACGCTCCGCAGCTTCCGTATCACGAACGCTGCCGGCACGAGGGAAAGGCCAACGGCCGCCAGCCCCACCGCATTGACTCGCAGGGCGTACGAAGCGCGCTGAAGCAATCCCGATCCGGCAGGCGCAAACAGGAAAGTGGCAAGAACGACGACGATCGTCAGCGAGATGAGGAAATGGATCAGCGTGAGGTGCGCGACAACCGCAAGGATGGCAAAGCCAATGCTCGTCCGGCTGTACCTGACCTCCAGATCTCCCTGGAAGAAGCGATACAGGTACCAGAGGCTCCCCGCCAGCAGCGCATAGGCAAGCCCGTAGCCACGGGCCAGGGAAAAGTAATCCAGCACGTATGGGTTGCCGTTGAGCACGACGAAGGCGGACACCCGCAGGAGCGGTGAAGACAGCTCGTTGCATAGGCGAGCCGTATAGTAGAGGAACAGACCGTATGCCGTCAGCGTGGGAAGCCGCAGGGTGAGCTCGCTCGTGCCCAGCACACCGGTCGTGAGGTAGGTCAGCCAGGTATTGAGGTAGTGATTGTTGGCCGCCATCGCCCGGAAGTGCCCGAAGGGCAACAGCAGGCCTTTGCGGGTGAACTCGAGATAGCTGAACGCTTCGTCCCACGTGATGGGGACCACGGCGGCACGGACGGCTGCATACGCAAACAGTAGGCACGACAACATCGCCAACCAGGTGACTGACTTGGCGCCTTCATGCGAGGGGGAGCGAGGCGTCATCGGGGCTCGACCCGCGTCAGGCCATTCGTTCACACGGAAAGAGCGACTGAGCGCTAACAACTACCGGACGTAGACGTGGCCAGGGTCGGCGGTTGGCGGTTGGCGTTCGATCAATACTATGAGGCGCAGCTATCAGCAGGTCTTGATCGCTCCCGGCCGCAGAGGGCAGTGGCTGGACCGCGTGGTAGAGCGGGAGAGCGGGTGACGTGAGACTATCTCGTCGACAGCTAGTCCCGCAATCTGACAGCATCGTCCAGGGTGTTCTTGGTATTCCCATAGGCCTGGGGCATCGCCTCAAGAGTCCGCACTTGGAGCGCCGCCTGGAAGGCCGCCACGGCCGAGTCGAGAGCAACTTACGACCGACCCTGGAGCGGTCCAGCGCCAGCCAGAACCCTTGAGTAACCGGGAGTTCAGGCACTAACCAGGTACGGCAATGAACGCGGATTCCGAATCAGCTCGAGAGGCGCTCGATCGCCTGCTGGGCGAAGTCAGAGACCACCAGCGTCCCGCTCAGCCTCGCCCGCTCCGCCAGCAGCTCCGGCCAGTGCTCGGTTCCCTGCCAGAAGACTCGCTTCATCGCCGCCGTCGCCTCCGGATTGCTCGCCGCGAGCTGGCGTGCGAGGGTCGCGAGGCGCGCGTCCAGCGCAGCGCCGTCCGGCTGGAGCTCGGCGTAGAGCCCGCGCTGGTGAGCCCACTCCGCGTTCCGCCACGCGGCTGCATCGATGCCCAGCGCGGCATAGTTTCCCACCCCGATCCGGCGCTCGATGACGGGCCCGACCACGAACGGGCCGATCCCGACCGCGAGCTCGCTGAGCTTCACCTGGGCCGCCGTGGTCGCGAGCGCATAATCGGAAGCCGCCACCATCCCCACCCCGCCACCGACCACCTTACCGTGCACCCGAGCCAGGATGAGCTTGGGGCACTCCCGCATCGCGTTGATCAGGTTCGCGAACCCCATGAAGAAAGCGGTGCCGCCCTCGGCGTCGGTGATCGCGGACAGCTCGGCAAAGGACGCGCCCGCGCAGAACGCGCCCGTGCCCTCGCTCCGAAGCACGATCACGCTCGCCTGTGGCTCCTGGCCCAGGGCCGTGATCCGGGCCGCCAACTCGGCGAGGAGAGCACCCGGCAGCGAGTTCCCCTTGGGATGCCCGAAGGTCACGCTGCCGATGCCGTCCGCTAACTGCGTAGTCACCGTACCTGACTCGTGCGTCCGCTGGGTCACGGCTTCCCTTCCCCGACGAGGTCCGATACGATACAACTAGCTAGAAGGTAGCGGGTGGCCCGGGACCGCTCCAGCGACTGCGCCGCCACCCCCTAACTCCAAGAGGCAAGCTAAGGTGCCCACTTCCCCGCCCCTGATCCCGGACGACTCCGCACCCGCCGCCGCGTTCGAGGCCCGGATCGACGCGGGCGAGACGATCGAGCCCAAGGACTGGATGCCGGAACGGTACCGCCACCAGCTGGTGCGGATGATGTCGCAGCACGCCCACTCGGAGATCGTGGGCATGCTGCCCGAGGGCAACTGGATCACCCGCGCGCCCTCCCTGCGGCGCAAGATGTGCCTGCTCGCCAAGGTCCAGGACGAAGCCGGCCACGGGCTCTACATCTACTGCGCCACCGAGACGCTGGGCATTGCCCGCGCCGAGCTGATCGACCAGCTCCTCACCGGCAAGGCGAAGTACTCCAGCATCTTCAACTACCCGACCCTGACGTGGGCGGACATCGGGTGCATCGGCTGGTTCGTGGATGGGGCCGCGATCGTGAACCAGACCGTGCTGGCCAAGGCCTCGTACGGCCCGTACGCTCGGGCGATGATCCGGATCTGCAAGGAAGAGAACTTCCACAAGCGGCAAGGCTACGAGATCGTCGCGACCATGGCCAGCGGCACGCCCGCGCAGCGGGCCATGGTGCAGGATGCGGTGAACCGGTGGTGGTGGCCGACCCTGATGATGTTCGGCCCCAGCGACGTCAACTCCCCCAACAGCGCGGACCTGCTCCGCTGGCGGGTGAAACGGTTCAGCAACGACGAGCTGCGGCAGCGGTTCGTGGATCTGACCGTGGCCCAGGCCCAGGCGGTGAACCTCACGCTGCCCGACCCCAAACTCCGCTACAACGCCGAGACCAAGCACTGGGAGTTCGGCGAGATCGACTGGGCGGAGTTCAAGCAGGTCATCAGCGGCAACGGTCCCTGCAACCGGGAGCGCCTCGCCGCTCGGCGCGCCGCGCACGACGAAGGCGCCTGGGTCCGCGCTGCGGCGGAAGCCTTCGCCGAGAAGCAGCGCCGCCGCAGCGCCGCGCCGGCGGCCTGAGGCC
>DATAOI010000051.1 GCA_036265815.1 Gemmatimonadales bacterium | reverse complement strand
CCCAAGGGTGCCGTAGGTACGTTCGGACTCTGCAGGGGCGGAACCGGGCAGAGGTAAGACTCGGCGTTGGCCCCGGCGTTCGGCCGGGGCCAACTGTTCCTACACGCGGGCCCGAAGCACCATCGGCAGAGCGGCAGCCGAGCGACCATGCCCCGCGGCTTCTGCTTCCGCCTGGGAGGAGCGGCCTGGCCCGACGCGCGCTGCTCCGTTTGCCTCATTGCGGCAGGCGACGGTGCTCGAGCTCCCTCCCATCGGGGGGCGCGCGCGCCGGCGGGCCCCCGGCCGGGTGGGGTGCCGCTCAGCCGCCGGGGGTCTCGCTCTGAAGCTCCTCCCCGAGGGCGTCTAGGAGGCCGCCCATGCCCTCAGCTCGCCGGGCCGGTGACTCATGGCCGTCGAGGAACGCAGCCTGTTCCGTGAAAACTAAATGGGTGTCGCCGTCTCCCACGGGCGTGAACTCCACCGTGGCCAGCGAGACCGAGATCCTCGTCTCGTCCAAGACCATCTCGTAGGTGTAGACGATGCGCTCGGCCGGAACGATGTCCTGGAAGAGCGCGTTGTAGCTGTAGGCCCTGCCATCCGGCGCGATGCCCTGGCTGCGTTCCCGCCCGCCGACGCGGAAGTCGAGCTCGAGATGCGCATCGGCGTCGACGTACCAGCGCGCCTTCGCCTCCCGATCGGCCCAGGCCGCAAAAGCACGCTCGGGTAGCGCCTCGTACTTGCGCTCGACGACGAAACTGGCGTGCTCCACCGATCGTCCGCTCATCGCCTGCCACCTTTGGGTTCGTCGTCGCCTTCGGCGAGGTACTCGCCAAGGTGGTCGAGGCGGCGCTCCAAGCTCGATCGCCGCGCGCCGATCCATCGCTCCACGGGCCGCAGCGCTTCCGGCTCGATCCGGCAGATCCGCACGCGCCCGACCTTCTCGGAGCTGACGAGGCCGCTGACCTGCAGCACCTGAAGGTGCTGAACCACCGCTGGCAGCGACATCGGGAGAGGCCGGGCGAGCTCGCTCACCGAGGCTGGTCCGCGGCTCAAGCGCTCGACAATCAGCATCCTGCTGGGATCGGCCAGCGCGTGAAAGGTGCGATCGAGAGGCTCACGCCCGGCGCGTTGGTCAAGCATTCACTTAAGTATACTGGCGCTCGCCACGCGTCCTGTCCTCCGGGGAGGTCGAATGCAGAAGTCGTGACCGACCTCGCTTCTGCACAGCTACGAGAACTGGCACCCCGATTACCAAAGGAGCACCACCCATGGCACTCGCCCGCGTCCAGAACTTCGCCATCTCACTCGACGGCTTCGGCACCGGTGAGGGGCAGAGCAAGGACGCACATTTCGGGCACGCCGGCGACCGGCTGCACCAATGGATGTTCGCCACCCGCTGGTGGCAGCCCGGCGGCAGCGGCGGCATCGACGATGCCTTCGCGCAGCTGTTCGATCCCGGGATCGGCGCCGAGATCATGGGGGCCGGGAAGTTCGGCCACCCCAGATGGCACGAGGACCCGGAGTGGAGGGGCGCGTGGGGGCCCGACCCGCCGTTCCACACACCGGTCTTCGTGCTCACGCATCACACGCGCCCGTCGATCGAGATGGAGGGCGGCACGACATTCCACTTCCTCGACGCGTCGCCCGCCGAGGCGCTCGAGACGGCCCGCGAGGCCGCCGACGGCAAGGACGTCCGCATCGGCGGAGGTCCTACCGTGATCCGCGAATTCCTGGCCGCCGGGCTCGTCGACCACGCGCACATCGTGGTGGTCCCGATCCTGCTCGGCCGCGGCGTGTGGCTCTGGGATGGCATGGAGGGCCTCGAGCAGAACTACGACGTCGAGGCCACCTCCTCCCCCAGCGGAGTCACGCATGTGACGTTCACCCGTGCGGGTGCCTGAACGCCCCGGTCGAGAACCCGGGCGCAGGCAGGGCTTAGGCAGCCGCAGGCTTAGTTGGGCTGTCCGCTGCGCGGACGGTCTCGGGTGGATGAAATCTCGTCATTGGCCGGTTGGGCGAGCATCGTCAACATTTCCTGTCCGACGAGGGTGTCGCTTCCCATGGAAGCGCGCGCCGAGCCTCGGCTCCGGCACCAATGACTGTCGCCGGGGACGAGGAGCGTCCGCGCGGCGAAAGCACCCTCCTGGCCCGGCTCTTGCGTAGGCAGAGCATCGGCGCGCTGACCGGCCGTGGCGCGTTCCC
>DATAOI010000050.1 GCA_036265815.1 Gemmatimonadales bacterium | reverse complement strand
CCCCAATTTCGGCCGGACGGTGAGTGGCTGGCAGTACGTCGATCAGCCGGCCGAGGTCGCGTCACCGACATCAGTGCATTTCGTGACGGGGAGACTGGACCAGGCCACGGTTTCGCTCACGGCCCGGGCCGATTTCGCCTTCAGCCGCAACATGACGCTCCAGCTCTATGCCCAGCCGTTTCTGAGTGCGGGATCGTACACCGATTTCAAGGAGGTGCGGGATCCCCGAGCGAGTAAGGCGGCCGACCGGGTGGTGCCCTACGCGACCAATCAGATCGCCTACGAGCCGACCGATCGCACCTATGGGATCGACCTCGATGGAGACGCGATCCCTGAGTACACCTTTGCCAACCCCGACTTCAACCAGAAGAACTTCAATCTCAATATGGTGTGGCGCTGGGAGTACCGGCCCGGCTCGACGATCTACCTGGTGTGGACCCAAGCGCGCGACGTCCCGGGGACCAACGGCAACGTCGCGCTGGGGAGCGGCCTGGATGCGCTGTTTCAGGGCCCGGCGACGAATGTGTTGCTGGGGAAGGTGAGTTATCGATTCGGGTTCTGAGAAAAAAGCGGGAAAGGGAAAAACTGAAAAGCGGGACGAACCAGGGGCTCCTCCAAAAGGGAAGCAGTCCAGCCGACGCGAGGTAAATCATGCACCTACATCAACTCCAACCCTCGATCTCCTCTACCCAGCGGGCCAGGAATGCGTTCGCCTGATAGCCGTCGAGCACGCGATGGTCGATGGTGAGTGTGACGTAGCACATCGGGCGCACCTCCACCACCTCCACTCCCTCTCGCATCCGCGCCACCGGCCGCCGCTCCACCTTGCCGACGCCCAGGATCGCCGATTGGGGCTGCGGAATGATGATCGGCGCCGCGACGAGACTGCCGCTCACGCCGTGGTTCGAGATTGAGAAGGTCCCGTGCTGCACGTCCTTGGGATCGAGCGCGCCGGCTCGGGCTCGCTGGGTCAGGTCTTGCAGCCGCTTCGCGGTGGCGCGCAGGTCGAGCGTCTGGGCGCAGTGGATGACGGGCAGGATGAGGCCGCCCTGCGGGAGTGCGGTGGCGACTCCGATGTTGCAGTCGCCGAACAGCTCCAGCGCGTCGTCGTGCCACCGGCTGTTCACCTCCGGCACGGCCTGCAGCGCGGCGACGCTGGCGCGGATGAAATAGGCGGTGTAGGTGAGCTTGACCCCGTCCATTTCGAAGTCGGCGCGGTGGGCCTCCCGGTCGGCCACGATCGCGGAGAGATCGGCCTCGAACACCGTGGTGACGTGCGGCGCCACCGCGACGCTCTGGACCATATGCTGGGCGATGCTGCGCCGCATCCCGGTGTGGGGCACCTTCCGGCTGGGGGAGGTGCCTGGCTCGGCGTTGGTTGTCGTGCCCGCGCCCGAGGCGACGTGCGCCTCCACGTCCTGCACCGTGATCCGCCCGCCACGGCCTGTGCCACGGATGGCCGACGCGTCGAGAGCATGCTTGGCGAGCAGCCGGCGGACGGCGGGGGTCTGCTCGGGGGCCGCTGACGCGGGCTGGTCGCTCGAGGTGGGTCCATGCGACGGAGTGGGATCAGCCGCTGCGGCCGCACCCACTTCGATGCGACCGAGGACCTCCCCCGCCACGATCGGCTGGTCCGCCGACTTGAGGATCTCACGGAGGGTGCCGGTGGCGGGGGCCGCGATCTCGACCGTCACCTTGTCGGTCGTGATCTCGAGCAGCGGCTCGTTCTGGGTGACGGACTCGCCCACCTTCTTGAGCCACGTCCCCACGACCATCTCGGTACCTTCTGCCTGATCCGCCGGCGCCGTGATCGCGATCAGCTCTGCCATTCCAGACTCCTCGATCAGAACTCGAGCAGTTCCTGCATCTTGGCCGCGATCCCCTCGACGCTGGGAAGTACTGCGTTCATCAGTCCCAGGTTGTACGGCGTCGGCACGTCCGGAATCGCGAGGCGGGAGATCGGCGCGTCGAGGCTCAGGAACGCCTGCTCCGCGACCACCGCAGCGACCTCCGCGCCGAATCCGGCCGTGAGCGTGTCTTCGTGGACGATCAGGCAGCGCCGGGTCTTCCGGACCGAGGCGAGCACGGCATCCCGGTCCCACGGCGCCACGGTGCGGAGGTCGAGCACTTCGATCGAACCCTCCAGCTCGCGCGCCGCGCGCTCGCAGCGTTCCACCATGGCGCCCCATGTAACCACCGTGAGCCGGTCGCCGGCGAGGACGACCCTGGCCTTACCCAGCGGGAGCACGAAGTCGTCCCCCGGATACGGCCGCCGGGCGGATGCCCCATCGAGCAGGGCCCGGTGCTCGAAGAAGATCGTCGGGTTGTCGCTTCGGAGCGCGGCGCGCAGGAGGCCCACGGCGTCCTCCGCGTTCGACGGGATGCAGACCTGCCATCCGGGTGCGTGCACCCAGAACACCTCACCACAGACGCTGTGCCATGGATCCCCGCACTTTGGCGCATATCCGCCGGGCATCCGCACCACGATGGGGGCGGCGAAGCGGTTGTGCGTCCGCCACCGCATCGTGCCGCAGTTGTTGAGCTGCTCGGTGGCCGGGTCGGCGTACTTGCGGAACTGAATTTCCGCGACCGGCAGGAGACCAGAGAGCGCCAGGCCGACCGCGCGACCGATGATCCCCTCCTCCGACAGGCTGGTGTCGAACACCCGTCGCTCGCCGAAGGCGGCCTGCAGCCCCATAGTGGCGGCGTGCACCCCACCCTTGGGCCCTACGTCCTCTCCGAAGAGCAGCATCTTGGGGTTGGTGGCCAGCTCGTGCTCCAGCGTCCGCCGGATGGCGGTGAGCAGGTTGATGCGGGTGGGCTCGGGCTTCGCCTCTTGGCTTCCCGGCGGAAACTGATGCCCCGCCGGCGCGAGCCCGCCCACCAGCTGGAGCTCGGACGTCCCATCGGTCCGGCTCTCGGCGTTCACGTACCGGGTCACCTCGGATGGCTCCGGCTCCGGCCGGGCCAGCGCGGCGCCGAGGGCGGCATCGACGTCCGCTTTGACGCGAGCCTCGATCTCCGCGATCTCCGGCTCCGACAGCACCCCGGCTTTGAGGAAACGATAGAGTTTGGGCAGGGGATCGTTTGCCTGCTCTACCGCTAGCCGCTCCTGGCTCTTGTAGGCTTGGGTGTCCTGGGCCGAATGCCCGCTCAACCGAGGCACGGTGAGCCGGAGCAACGCTGGCCCATTCCCGGATCGAACGTGGGCTACGGTTTCCTGAAGCAGAGCGGCGGCCTCCGCGGGCTCGGTGCCATCGCCATTGCGCACCAGGAGATTGCGAAATGACGCCAGGTTGGCCGCGACGTTGCCTCCTGGCGTCTGGAAGCTGGACGGGACGGAGATCCCGTAGCCGTTGTCCTCTATATAGAAGAGGAGCGGCAGCGAGAGTGTGGTAGCGATGGTCAGCGCCGACCAGAAGCCGTTGGTTGCAACCGAGGCCTCTCCACCCAGCACCGCGGCGATGGAGTTGTCGTAGCTGCGGTCGCCCAGGACCTCCCGATGGTAGACCAGACCCTGCGCCCATCCTGCAGTCGGGGTGTACTGGGAGCCGACGTCCCCCGACATCGGGAGCACGATGGGACCCTCCGACTTCGGCAGGTTGCACACCACACCGATGTCCCGGCCGTTGCTGAAGCCGCCCGACTTTCCCATGGGAGATGCCAGGGCATCCTCGAGGGACAGGCCGAGGGTCACTAGGATCGGTCGCGACCGGTAGTAGGCGCCCACGGCATCGTGTGGGTGGTCCAGCAGGTTTCCCAGGATGATCTGCGCCATCTCGTGCCCGCGAGCCGAGAACTGGTAGAGCACCTTCTGCTCGGGGACCAGGCGGGTCTCCTCGATGTCGTCCATCGCCCGGGACGCGAGACACAGGTAGAGCACCCGCTTCCAGTCGAGCTCGGAGGCGACTCCCAGGGCTCCGGGCGCGCGGGCTTCACTCACTCCCATCGTGCCCCACGTCGTGCAGCTGGTCCGTCTGGTAGACCGTGCCTCGAAAGAGGGCGACCACGAGGCCGTCGTTCCTGGTGACGCGCACCCGGTAAAACCCCAGGCGCCGGCTGCTGGCCTCCTGCTCCGCCTCGGCCACGAGCACGTCCCCCACCCGGACGGCCGAGGGGTAGGTCATGCTGTTCTCGATGCTGACGCTCACCTGGCCTCCAGTATTGCTGGCAAAGGCGAAGGCGCTATCTGCGAAGGCAAAGGTGACCCCGCCGTGGCATACTCCGAACCCGTTAGTCATGTCCTCCCGTACCACCATGCGAATCGTCACCCGGGTCGGCTCCACCTCGATGAGCTCGACGCCCAACCACCGACTGAATTCGTCGTGCGCCAGCATGTGGCTCACGACCGCAGTCGCGCGCCGCTCCGGGTCGGCCGGCAGGGCGCTCACCCGCGGAGCGTTCCACCGGATGCGGCCAGGCGCCGGAGCAGCGGGCTCGGCCGGTAGCGATCCTCAGCGTACTCCGCCTGGAGGCGCTCCAGCCGCTCGAGCGCGACCCCAAACCCCAGCTCCTCCGCCCACGCGATGAGCCCTTTCGGGTAGTTGACCCCCTTCACCATCGCGACGTCGATGTCCGCCGGCGTGGCCACGCCCCAGAAGACGGCGTCGACCGCCTCGTTGATCAGCATCGCCAGGATCCGGTCCAGGATCGATCGCCCCAGGGCCTCGTCCTCCCTCGGTGCCGGTGGGACCGCACCGTTGCGATAATCGTAGTAGCCCCGGCCGGTCTTGCGTCCCAGCAGGTTGGCATCGACCAGGCGGCGCTGAGTGAGCGAGGGCTTGTAGCGCGGATCGAAGAAGAACCCCTCGTAGACCGCTGACGTCACCGCGAAGTTGACGTCGTTGCCGATCAGGTCCATCAGCTCGAAGGGCCCCATCCTGAACCCGCCGAGCGTCCGCATCGCCCAGTCGATGGTGGCGCAATCGGCGATGCCTTCCTCCAGGATCCGGAGCGCCTCGCCATAGTAGGGTCGGGCGATCCGGTTCACGATGAAGCCGGGGGTATCGGAGGCGACCACGGTGGTCTTGCCCCAGCGCTGGATCAGGGCGCAGGCAGCATCGACCAGCGCCCCCGGCGTCGCCTGCCCGCGCACCACCTCCACCAGCGGCATGATCGGCGCGGGATTGAAGAAATGAAGGCCGACCACCCGCTCGGGCCGTCGGCAGGCGGCGGCGATGGTGGTGATCGACAGGGCCGAGGTGTTGGTCGCGAGCATCGCCTCCGGCGGGACCGCCTGTTCGAGCGCGGCGAAGCTCTCGCGCTTGGGCCCCAGCCGCTCGACGATCGCCTCGATGACGAGGTGACAGGACGTGAAACCGCTCATATCGCCGCCCACCACGTACCGGACACGTCCCCGCGCCGCCTCGGCGGCCGACTGAGTCAAGCGGCCCTTCTCGGTCTCCCGAGCCAGCGCCTTTTCGATCCCGGCGCGGGCCCGAACGATGGCCCCCTCGTCGAGGTCCTGCAGGACGACCGGGTGTCCCGCGACGGCGGCGACCTGTGCGATGCCGCCGCCCATGGGGCCCGCCCCGAGGACACCCACGCACACGGCCGTTGGATCGGTGGCTCGCAGGGTCACTGTCCGGTGAAGACCGGCTTCCGCTTCGCCAGGAACGCCGCCACTCCCTCGGCGTAGTCCGCGCTGCGTCCGGCGGCGCCCTGGCACTCGGCTTCGAGCTCGAGCTGCGCTTCCAGGTCGTTGACCAAGGACGCGTTCAGCAGCCGCTTCGTGAGGCCGAGGCCGAGCGTCGGTTGGGTGGCGAGGTGGAGGGCGAGCTTCGACGCCTCGTCGTCGAGCGACGCGGCCGGGTACGCCCGGTAGATCAACCCCATTTCCACCGCCTGCGCCGCCGTGATCTTCTCGGCCAGCATCGCGAGCGCCGTCGCCCGGGCCAGCCCGACCAGCCGGGGCAGGAGGAAGCTCCCGCCGGTGTCCAGTACCAGGCCGATCTTCGCGAACGCCTGCACGAAGGAGGCTTCCTCCGCGGCCAGGACCAGGTCGCACGCGAGGGCCAGATTCGCCCCCGCTCCGGCGGCGACCCCGTTGACGGCGCAGATAACGGGCTTCTCCAGCGTCCGGAGGCCACGGACCAACGGCGTGTAGACCTTCCGCGCGTGGGCGGCGAAGTCATCCACCGCCGCACCGGGGCGAACCTCGTCCAGGTCCTGGCCGGCGCAGAAGCCGCGTCCCTTGCCGGTAAGGAGCACCGCGCGGATCTCGCGCTCCCGCGCGGCCTGCGCCAGGACGTCCTGGATCTCGCCCGACATGGCGGTGTGAATGCTGTTGAGGACGTCGGGTCGGTTCAGGGTGATGCGCGCGACGCCATGATCGACCTCGAACAGAATGAACCGATGGGCCATCGATGGTCCTCTCGACGCGTTGGCGAGGGTGGATAATACATCGGAACTGCGACCATAGACCACGGCGCCAATGCGGTTCGGGTATCCCGGTGCACCGGTTCGGGCATTTCGCGGCGGGTTCCTCCGAGGGTGTTACGGTCGTCTGTGACTCTGTGGTTCAATGCCGCTCATGGGTCTATAATTCGGGTCGGATGACCACTCAACACGACTGCCCATGAAGCCGGTATTTCTGGTCGACGGCGTGCGTACGCCGATCGGAAGCTTTGGCGGGAGCCTGGCCCACGTGCGGGCCGATGATCTTGCGGCGCACGTCATCACCAAGCTGCTCGATCGCCACCCGAACCTGGATCGGGAGCGGATCGGCGATGTGATGCTCGGGTGCGCCAACCAGGCGGGCGAGGACAATCGCAACGTCGCCCGCATGGCGCTGCTCCTCGCCGGGCTGCCGGTCTCGGTACCCGGCGAGACGGTCAATCGGCTGTGCGCCAGCGGCATGAGCGCGGTGGCGAACGCGAGCCGGGCCGTGCGGGAGGGCGACGGCGACCTCTACATCGCCGGCGGCGTCGAGCAGATGACCCGCGCGCCCTACGTGCTCTCCAAGTCGAGTCAGGCGTTCGCCCGGAACGCGGAGCTGTTCGACACCAGCCTGGGCTGGCGCTTCGTCAACCCCAGGATGCGCGATCTCTACGGCGTGGACTCCATGGGCCAGACCGCGGAGAATGTGGCGACGGAGAGCGGGATCAGCCGGGCGGACCAGGACAAGTTCGCCCTCTGGTCGCAACAGAAGACCGCCGCCAGCCAGCAGCGCTGCCGATTCCAGTCCGAGATCGTCCCCGTCACGGTGCCGGGTGCGTCCCGGGGCGAGCCGGGCCGCCTCTTCGCGCAGGACGAGTTCCCCCGCCCCGACTCGACCCTCGAGGGGCTCGGCAAGCTCAAACCCGCGTTCCGGACCGACGGCAAGGGGAGCGTCACCGCAGGCAACTCGTCCGGCATCAACGATGGCGCGTGCGCCTTGCTGCTGGCCTCGGAGCGCGCGGTGGAGGAATTCGGCTTCACACCGCTGGCGCGCATCGTCGCCACCGCGGTCGCGGGCGTCGAGCCCCGGACCATGGGCCTCGGGCCGGTTCCCGCGACGCGCAGGATCCTGGCCAAGACCAAGCTCAGCCTCCCTGACCTGGACGTCATCGAGCTCAACGAGGCCTTCGCGGCCCAGGTCCTCGCCTGCGTCCGGCAGCTCGGCCTCGACGATCGGGATCCCCGACTCAACCCCAACGGCGGCGCCATCGCGCTGGGGCACCCGCTCGGCATGTCGGGCGCGCGGCTGCTGCTCACGGCGGCCCACGAGCTCAAGCAGACCGGCAAGCAGTACGCGCTCTGCACGATGTGCGTCGGAGTGGGCCAGGGCATGGCGACGATCATCGCTCGGGTATAGGGCTCGTGCCCAACGTCTTCGCCTTCGAAGGTTTCATCCCCGTCGTCCATGAGTCGGCCTTCATTCATCCCAATGCGACGCTGACCGGCAACGTCGTGATCGGGCGGGACGTGTACGTCGGACCGGGCGCGGCGATTCGCGGCGACTGGGGTGGCGTGATCATCGAGGACGGCTGCAACGTCCAGGAGAACTCCACGATTCACATGTTTCCCGGCGTGACCGTCGTGCTTGAGGCGAGCGCGCACATCGGCCACGGTGCCGTGGTCCACGGGGCCCGGATCGGCCGTAACGCGTTGGTCGGGATGAACGCGGTGGTGATGGATCGGGCGGTGGTGGGCGCGGAATCGATCGTCGGCGCCTTGTGCTTCGTTCCGGCCGACATGATCATCCCGCCACGCACGGTGGTCGCCGGCAATCCGGCGCGAGTAGTGAAGCAGGTCTCGGACGCCATGCTCCAGTGGAAGACCGAGGGCACCCGCCTCTACCAGGCCTTGCCGCGGCGGCTGCACGACTCGCTTCGGCCGGCTGATCCGCTCCGCCAGGTACCGTCCGACCGCCCCCAGCAGCAGGCGTCCTACCAGACGTGGCACGAGACCAGGCAGGCCGCCCCGGCCGACGGAGAGTAAGGCATGCGACTGCAGAGTTACGCGCAGGGTCAGTGGATAGCAGGGACCGGCAAACCGACCGAGCTGGTCCACGCCGTGACGGGCGAAAAGATCGCGGAATCGACCAGCGAGGGCCTCGACTTCAAGGGCATGGTGGAGTACGCCCGCCGGGTCGGCGGGCCGAAGCTTCGGGCGATGACGTTCCACCAGCGAGCCCGGATGCTCAAGGCCATGGCCCAGCACCTCATGGCCGGGAAGGAGGAGCTCTACCAGGTCTCCGCGGCCACCGGCGCGACCAAGGCCGATTCCTGGATCGACATCGAGGGTGGCATCGGCACCTTCTTCGCGTACGCCAGCCAGGGACGCCGGGAGTTTCCCGACGAGACTTTCTACGTCGACGGCTCCGTGGAGCGAATCTCGAAGGGGGGCTCCTTCCTCGGCCGGCATCTATGCGTACCGCTCGAGGGGGTGGCGGTCCACATCAACGCCTTCAACTTCCCCTGCTGGGGGATGCTGGAGAAGCTCGCGCCCACCTTTCTCGCCGGGATGCCGGCCATCGTCAAACCGGCCACCGTGACGTCGTTCCTCGCCGAGCGGCTGGCGCGCACCATGGTGAACGCCGGCATCCTCCCGGAAGGCGCGCTCCAGATCATCTGCGGCGGCGTGGGCGACTTGCTCGACCACTTGACCTGTCAGGACGTCGTCACCTTCACCGGGTCGTCCGCGACCGGCCGGAAGCTCAAGAGTCACCCGCGCGTCATCAGTGAATCGGTCCGGTTCAACCTCGAAGCCGACTCACTCAATTACTGTATCCTCGGCCCCGATGCTGCGCCGGGCTCCGAGGAGTTCGATCTCTTCGTCAAAGAGGTGGCGAAGGAGATGACCGTCAAGGCGGGGCAGAAGTGCACCGCCATCCGGCGCACCATCGTGCCGGAGGGGATGACCGAGGACGTTGTCCGGGCGCTCTCCAAGCGGCTCGCCGGCGCCGTGTTGGGCGACCCATCGGTGGACGGGGTCCGCATGGGGCCGCTGGCAGGCCGCGCACAGGTGAGCGAGGTCGGCGGGAGCGCAGCCCGGATCGCGGCCACCTGCGAGCGCGTCTACGGCGACCCGGATCGGTTCGAGGTGGTGGGCGCCGATCCGGCGAAAGGCGCCTTCTTCCCGTCGCTGCTCTACTTCTGCGACACCCCGTTCGGGAAGCCCGAGCCGCACGACGTGGAGGCGTTCGGTCCTGTGAATACGGTGATGCCGTACCGCGCGCTCGACGAGGCGGTCGCGCTGGCCAAGCTGGGCCGCGGCAGCCTCTGCGGCTCGGTGGTCACGGCGGACGATGGGGTGGCGCGCGAGGTCGTGCTGGGCACCGCCGCGTATCACGGCCGGCTCATGGTGCTCAATCGCCACAACGCGAAGGAGTCCACCGGGCACGGCTCGCCGCTCCCGCCGCTGATCCACGGCGGCCCCGGGCGCGCCGGAGGTGGGGAGGAGATGGGCGGCGTGCGGGGTGTCCTCCACTATATGCAGCGCTCGGCGCTGCAGGGCACGCCCGCCACACTCACGGCGGTTGGACGCCAGTGGGTCCAGGGCGGGCCCCAACTGAGCGACGGCATCCATCCGTTCCGCAAGCACTTCGAGGAGCTGCGCATCGGGGAAACCTGGGTGACCCACGGCCGGACCGTGACCGAGGCGGACGTGGTCAACTTCGCCGGCATCAGCGGCGACTTCTTTTACGCCCACATGGATGACGCCGCGGCAAAGGCCTCGCTGTTCGAGCGGCGGGTGGCCCACGGATACTTCGTGCTCTCCGCCGCCGCGGGGCTCTTCGTGGACCCGGCGCCTGGACCGGTCCTGGCCAACTATGGGCTGGACAATCTCCGCTTCGTGAAGCCGGTCTACCCGGGCGACACCATCCGGGCCCGACTCACCTGCAAGCAGAAGACGGCGAAAGACACCGTGGACGGGCAGGTGCCGCAGGGGGTAGTGGCGTGGGACGTGGAAGTGACCAACCAGAGCTCCGAGCCGGTCGCCGTCTACACCATCCTCACACTCGTGAAGCGGTCTTCCGCGGCGTGACGCGAGCCCCCAGCCGCTTCGCCGGCCTGGCAGGATCGCGCATTCTGGCGATCGCCGACGAGGTCCGGGCGCTCCAGGCCGGCGGGCGCCAGATCTGCAACTTGAGTATCGGCGACTTCGACCCGCGCGAGTTCCCGATTCCGGGGCCGCTGCTCGAGCGCATCGAGGGTGCGCTTCGCCGCGGAGAGACCAACTACCCGCCCGCGGTGGGGATCCCGGCGCTCCGGGAGCAGGTCTCGGCGCTCTACGCCCGGGAGCTCGGCCTCAGAATTCCCGCCAGCTCGATCGTGATCACCGGCGGTGCCCGGCCCGGCCTGTTCACGGCGTATCAGCTCACGGTCGATCGAGGTGATCGCGTCGTGTTCCCGGTGCCGTCCTGGAACAACGACAACTATTGCGAGCTGGCGGGAGCCACCCCGGTTCCGATCCAGTGTGGGAGTGAAACCGCCTTCCTCCCGACCGCGGCCATGCTGGCGCCCTCCCTTCCCGGTGCTCGACTCCTGGTGCTCGGCTCCCCGGTCAATCCCACCGGCACCGCGTTCGATGCGGCGACGCTCGGGGCCATCTGCGACGCGGTCGTGGCGGAGAACGCGCGGCGGCCTCCCGAAGAACCGCCGCTCTACCTGCTCTACGATCAGGTGTACTGGATGCTGACCTTCGGCGGGCTCGCGCACGTCGTGCCGCAGGTGCTCCGCCCCGAGGTAGCGCCCTACACTATCCTGGTCGACGGCATCTCCAAGGTGTTCGCGGCCACCGGTTTGCGGGTTGGCTGGGTGTGCCCCCCAGCGAGTCTGTCGGCCCTGTTCAGCGCCTTTCTGGGTCACGTGGGCGCCTGGGCCCCGCGGCCGGCCCAGGTCGCCACGGCCGAGATGCTGGCCGACACGGAGGCGGTCGCCGCCGCCCGCCGCAGCATGCAGCTCGGTCTCGCCCGGCGGCTCGAACGGCTGCACGGCGGGATGCTGGCGTTGCAGCGCGACGGGTTCCCCGTCGAGATCGTCGCGCCTTCGGGCGGCATGTATCTCAGCGTGCGGTTCGGCTCGCCGGAGCGGCCTGGTACCGGAGGTCGGGCCCTGGATTCGACGGAGGCCATGCGCTGCTACCTGCTCGAGCAGGCCGGCCTCGCTGTGGTGCCGTTCGAGGCCTTCGGCTTCGATGGTCAGCAGGGGTGGTTCCGGCTCTCGGTCGGCAGCGTGTCGGAGGGCGCCATCGAGGAGCTGCTGGTTCGGCTTCGCGGGGCGCTCGAGCGGCGGGATGCCGCCGATGATCTGGAACCCTGAGGTCGAGACCCTCCCCCGGGAACGCATGGAGGCGCTGCAACTCGAGCGACTCCGCACCGCGGTGGCACGAGTGCTCGCGAAGGTCCCGCCACTGGGCGACCGGCTTCGAGCCGCCGGACTCACCACCTCGGATGACATCCGCTCGCTGGCCGACCTGCGCCGCCTGCCATTCACCAGGAAGATCGACCTCCGCGAGCACTACCCCTTCGGACTGTTCGCAGTCCCCCTGGCCCAGCTGGTCCGGATCCACTGCTCGAGTGGCACTCGGGGCAAGCCAACCATCGTCGGCTACACCCGTAACGATCTCGCGATCTGGTCGGAGGCGGTGGCCCGCTGCCTCGCCCTGGCCGGCGTTCGGCCCGGCATGGTGGTCCATAACGCGTACGGCTATGGCCTGTTTACCGGTGGACTGGGGCTCCAGCAGGGCGCCGATCTGCTGGGCTGTACGGTCGTGCCCATCTCGAGCGGCTTGACCCAGCGGCAGGCGATGCTGTTACAGGATCTGCGTGGGCAGGTGCTCTGTTGCACCCCCTCATACGCCTTGAGCATCGCCGAGGCGCTGGAGACGGCACAAATCGATCCGCGGACCCTCGAGCTGGAGGTGGGCATCTTCGGCGCCGAGCCTTGGACCGAGGAGCTGCGGGGCGAGATCGAGCGCCGGTTGGGGCTTGCCGCCGTCAACATCTACGGACTGGCGGAGATCGTCGGGCCCGGAGTGTCGGCCGAGTGCATCGAGGGCCGGAACGGCTCCCACATTCAGGAAGATCACTTCCTGCCCGAGATCATCGACCCGGAGACCGGTGCGCCTCTGGCCCCGGGGCAGGAGGGTGAGTTGGTGCTGACGCCCGTCACCAAGGAAGCGCTCCCGCTCATTCGCTATTGCACCGGCGACATCTCGTCGCTCGAGGTGACGCCGTGCGTCTGCGGTCGCACCACGGTGCGGATGAGCCGGATCAAGGGTCGGTACGACGACATGCTGATCATCCGTGGGGTGAACCTCTACCCGTCGGAGGTGGAGCGGATTCTGCTCAGCGTCGCCGATGTCGCGCCGCACTATCAGCTCGTGGTGGATCGGCCGGGCCCGCTCGATGAGCTGAGCCTGCTCTGCGAGCCAGCCCGGGATGGTCTCGACCCCGGCCTGCTGCAATCCCGCCTCCAGCATGCCCTGCACCAGCATACCGGGCTTTCGATCGCGGTCCAGGTGCTCGAGCGCGAACGCGTGCCCCGGAGCGAAGGCAAGGCGGTCCGGGTCGTGGATCGGCGCCCGCGGTAGCCGGGGGGGACAGTAGCGTGACCGACGCGGAGCATCACCGTAAACTGGAGCGGCTGTACACCGCTGCGCCGGTCTCGCAGTGGTATGGCGCCACGATCGCCATCGCTGACGGCCAAGCCGAGGTCCGCCTCGCGATACGTCCCGAGTTCTACCATGCGGCGCACGCGGTGCACGGCTCGGTGTACTTTCGGGCACTGGATGATGCCGCGTTCTTCGCCGTGAACTCCCGGGTTCGCGATGTGCTCGTCCTCACCGTTTCATTCACGGTGCATTTCGCCCGGCCAGTGACGAGCGGGGAGATGCGGGCAGTCGGCCGCCTCCTCCACGGGAGTGGACGCCTGTTTCTGGCCGAAGCCGATCTTTTCGACAACGTGGGGAAGTTGCTCGGGCGGGGCAGCGGAGTATTCACGCGGAGCGCGATTCCGCTGGATCCAAGCATCGGATACACTTGACGGGGCGCAGACCCAGAGACCGATCCACGGCATAATCTCAAGCGGGGTTGCGCTCGGCACCCCCGCTCCATTCCTCAGTCCACCTGTCCTATCAGGCTCGGAGCGGCGTCAGCATCCCGGCTGGCATTGGGGGCGACTGGTTCGGCGGGCGGGGAGGCCCGAGCCGACACCGCCGCCCGAATGCGCTCGATGAGCGCGACCGTCTCGGCGCCCGGGTCCACCTCGAGCTCGGCGGCGAGTCTCCCGGCGAAGCTGTCGTAGGCGTGCAGGGCGGTGGATCGGTCGCCCAGTCGGTCGAGCAGCTCGACCAGGCGTCGCAGGAGCCGCTCGTCCCCGTTGGAAAGCGCGACCGCCCGCCGGGCGCACTCGATCGCCTGGGCGGCGTCGCCGCCGGCCTCGTACCACTCGGCCCGAAGCCGGGCGGCCTCTGAGGCGCGGAGGCGTAGGCTGGCGCGCTCCTGCTCCAGCCACTGCTCGAAGCCGGGCGCATCCGGGATGAAGAAGGAGGGGAGAAGATCTCCCCGATAGAGGCCGAGCGCCTCCTCCGTGCGATTGCCATCCCAGGCGGCGCCGAAGGCCGCCACATCACTCCATACCAGCGCGCCGTCGAGCCCGAGGTCGTCGGCGCTCCGGGACACCAGCGCCGACTCGCCCAGCGAGCGGCGGAGGAAGTGGACCGCCTTGCTCAGCGCGTTGCGAGCGTGGTCCTGGTCGAGTTCCGGCCAGAAGAGGCCCAGCAGGATGTCGCGTCGGTGAGAGCCACGGGGCGAGGCCGCGGCGAGATAGGCGAGCATCGCCAGACGCTTGGGCTGGGCCAGGACCGCACGCACCTCTCGACCGCTTTCGTCGCGGAGGTCGATCGCGCCCAGCGTGTGGAGTCGAATCATGGCCGCTCGGGAAGCCCACGGAGCGTTTGACGGCCGAGTCAGCGCCAAGTGACCGGGCGGGAAGGCCCGGCCCTTAGGGTTGAACGTACCGACCGGCAGCGGTGCCACAAGAGGAAGGCCCGTTCGAGGACCCGGCCGGAGGCCTGCGCGCCTAATCCGATTTCCCCCGGAGGTATCTATGCGCTCATCCACGTCTCTCCTGGCGCTCGCCCTGGCTACGTTGAGCGCCGGGGCCTGCTCCGATTCGGGTCCCACGGGCTCGGGTCCGGTCTCACCCGCCCTGGCCACCTCCAGCGCGCCGGACGCCTCGGGTTCCATCGTGATACGAAGCGTGTCGGGCTACTTCCCCTTCGCCATCCTTGACGCGCGCCACGGCCTATTTGCGATCCACGTCGCGCGCAACGGTTTCGGCTTCTGCGGCGAGCCGTTTACCATCTTCCACCCCGGTCAGTTTCAGGACGTCTTTATCCCGGCGAATGCAGACCTCATCCAGGAACTCTTCCGGGTCGAGGGCGTGTTCACCACCTTCTACGCTTGGGCGGGTCAGGACATCGGCGTTGGCTTCGACGGCGGGTTCGAGGACGAGGAGAAGCTGTGCGACTTCCTCCTGACCGCGACGCCGCTCGCGCGGGGAACGACCCGCGTGGTACGGAGCAATGAGCGCCAAGCTACCTATGCATGCGCTGGCCACCCATACGGCACGTCGCTGCGACCACTCCGCCATGTTGCCCCCTCACCCTGAACGTCGGACGAACGACGGCGTCCGCCAACTTCGTTACTTAGCTGGATGATGCGCGGCGTGGTCGGTGGAGTCTGTTGCCGCTGACTCAGGCTTCACGGTGGCCTTCGATCCAGTGGTGCTGGAGTCCATCGTCCCCATCATGCCCCCGCGTTCCATCATTCGGTGCATGCGGTCTTGCATCATCTTGCGTTGGCTCACCAGCTCATTGATTACATCAGCCATCGCCTGCACCTTCTGGTTGCCAGTTGTCCGGTTCATGCGGCCCGCGAGGCTGTCGAGACGGTGGTTCAGGGAGTCCATCGTCATCATTTGCGCATTGTCGCGGCCACCCATCCTGCCATGGCTATCAGGCGCCTGCCCCTGAGGTTGCTGCGCGGCAAGGACGGACGTGCTCAGCAGCAGGGCAACTACTCCGCCAGTAACTCGTGCCATCATTGGTAGCTCCCGTTCGTTGCATGCTCCAACCCTAGAAGCGCCACCACCACACGTAACCCACCAGCGCGAGCAGAACAGCTCCAGTACGCCCATACTATCCAACCTGGCCCTGGCGACCCTGGCGACGTCCCTGCCGCGTCTAGTCGATGCTTCTGGTACATGGCCGCGCGTGTACTACGGCACCCGCGGCGAGAAGCGGCACGGCCAATGCGCCCAGTGATTCCCGGAATAGCAGGGCGAGCCCTGCACCAAGCACGCCCGCACCCAAGCTGCTGAGCAGCTCCGCGCGCGCTCGCTGGTCGGTGAAGCTGCGGCCCGAAGCCACTGTCTTGTGCTCCTCGCTTAAGCGACGCCACCAACGTAGTGCGGTTCTCGTGAAGAATTGATTAAGGCGATGCGAGAATGCCCTCAGGCACCAAAGGCGGATGCAGCGGCCCGCTTTGCCATCTAAATGGCTGAACGCCGGAGGAGCTGGGCATTGATCGCGACGATGACCGTGCTCAACGACATCAGGACTGCGCCGACGGCCGGCGACAGAAGAATGCCCTGCCGCGCCAGGACGCCGGCTGCCAAAGGGATGGCAACCACGTTGTAGCCCGCTGCCCACCACAGGTTCTGGACCATCTTCCGATATGATGCCCGGCTCAGCCGTACAATGCGCGGCACATCCCGGGGATCACTCCGCACCAGCACGATGTCGCCAGCCTCGACGGCCACGTCAGTGCCCGCGCCGATGGCAACACCCACGTTGGCCGAGACCAGGGCCGGGGCGTCGTTCACCCCGTCGCCCACCATACCAACCCGTTCCCCAGCTCGCTGGAGTTCTTGCACCTTGCCGACCTTGTCCTGTGGCAACACTTCGGCGAACACCGTATCGATGCCCAGCTCGGTGGCCACTGCTTGGGCGACCGGCCGGGCATCACCGGTCAGCATCACGACCTTGATGCGCTGCGCGTGCAGCTCGTCCACGGCGGCCTTGGATTCCGGCCGAACCACATCAGCCACGATAAATGCCGCCAGCGGCCGAGCGTTTGCTGCATCGCCGGTCTCCTGGAGCAGGGTGATGGCGGCCTGACCTCGCTGCGCTGCCTGGTCCATCGCAGCATTCAAGGGCGGTGGCAGGCTGACGCCACGTGACCGGAGCAGTGCCGGGCCGCCCATCAGCAGGGCGCGACCATCTACGACGGCACGCACACCGACACCCGGAATGGCCTGGAAGTTGGTAGCTACGGGAACCGCCATGCCGCGCTCCTTGGCCGACCGGACTATGCCCTGGGCGATGGTGTGCTCCGAGTCCTGTTCGACCGCCGCTGCCAGCCGGAGCGCCTCTCGGTCGTCGATCTCACCGCTGGTTACGATGTCGACCACCCCGAACTCACCCCTGGTGAGGGTGCCGGTCTTGTCGAATACAACGGCGGTGAGATTCCTGGCTTCCTCCAGGCCCCGGCGGTCGCGGACGAGCAGCCCACCGCGCGCACCGAGCGTGGTGGAGATGGCGATGACCAGTGGAACCGCCAAGCCTAGCGCGTGTGGGCACGAGATGACCAACACCGTGACCAGGCGCTCCACTGCGAATGCTGGGTCGCGACGAAGGGCCATCCACGCCGCGAACGTCGCCACGCCAGCTACGATGGCCGCGATGGTGAGCCAGAACGCCGCTCTATCGGCCAGAGCCTGTGCCCGGGACCGACTGGTCTGCGCCTGCTCGACCAGGCGCATGATCCCGGCCAGCGCGGTCTGCTCGCCCGTGCCTGTGACCTGGACGCGCAATGATCCGGCTCCGTTGACCGTCCCCGCAATCACCCGCTCGCCCTGACCCTTCTGCACCGGCCTGGATTCGCCGGTGATCATCGATTCGTTGACCTCACTCGCCCCATCCGTGACAGTGCCGTCGGCGGGAACGCCCGCCCCCGGGCGTACCAGGACGATGTCGCCGGTCCTGAGAGCACTGATCGGCACCTCCTCGGTCTCGCCATCGCGAACGCGTGTCGCGGTGTTCGGCAGCAGCTTGGCTAGCTCCTGCAGGGCACCCTGGGCCTGGGAGATCGACCGCATCTCGATCCAGTGGCCAAAGAGCATGATCGTGACCAGCGTGGCCAGCTCCTCCCACAGGGGCGTGCCGGGATAGCCCACCGTGACAGCAGCGCTGAACACGAACGCCACCGTGATCGCCAGCGCGATCAAGGTCATCATGCCGGGCAGTCGGGCACGCAGCTCGCGCCATGCGCCTTGGAGGAATATCAGCCCGCCATACACGAACACGGCGGTCCCGAATGCGGGTGCGATCCAGCGCTGGGCGGGCACGTGCGGTGGCGAATAGCCCAGCACACGCGGAAGCATGTGCCCCCACACCAGGTTGGGCACCGTAAGCGCCAGTGAGATCCAGAACTTGTCCCGGAACATCGCGACGCTGTGTCCCGCGTGCCTGTCAGGGCCACCATGGCCACCGTGGTCGGTCGGCGCTCCACGTGGGGCGTGAGTACCGTGGGCGCCCCCCTCCGGGTGCTCGGGGTAGCCGACTTCTACGGGCTCGCGACGTGGACTGGTCGCCGGGTCAGCCGAGTGGCGGCCTGCATGGATGGCGCGCAGGTTGTCCTTGGCGCTGTTGGAATGGTGGTGATGGTCGTTCATGCAATCCGCCTCATTGGTGTACCCACGGCCGTTGGCGCGATCCTGCTAGTCGTGCTGGCCCTGCATGTCCATTGCACCGTGACCCTGATCGTGGTCTTCCGCGTAAGCCCGCTGCAGCATGCCGGGACGGAGTCGAGCGTATACCGTGATCCCCGCAGGCGTATGGGTCCCGTAGGTATGCTTGAGCCCATCCGGCAGGAAGTTGAGTGACCCTCGGACACCCAGGCCCAGGCTCGCGCCGCCGTATTCTGCCACCTCACGGACGTATCCAAGCACGACTGACGCGACGTCGAAGCGCTCCTCCGGGGCGGCAGTGGGGACCACCAGCTCCTCCGCGTTCTTCTGCACCCACTCGGCGCGGCCGAACACGCTGTTGCGGTCGTCGAGCTGGAGGTTGCTCTCCAGCAGCACGCTGTGCTCGAAGCCGGTCGAGGACTCGCCGTCGGCGGTGTGCTTGTTTGCACCGTAGACCAACGCCGTCGACCAGTCGCCTCCTGAGCCGAGCCGCCGGGTGTGGAGCACGGACGCACCGAGTCGATGCTGGTTCTCGTCCGGGTGCAACGCCTCGGGACTGTGGAGGTAACCGTAGCTCGCGGCGACGCTCCAGTGGGGCGTGGGATTCACGGTCAGCCGCCCACCATACGAGTCCAGGCCGCCGAGGTCGAGGTCATAACGGTCGTCGTCGGGCTCACGGCCTTGGAACCATGTGCCTTCGAGCTGCACTGTTCGGGTGAACACCCCAGCCGTAACCACGCCGAAGGTGATGTGGGTGGCGTCCTGCCAATGGTGGCCTAGCGGCGCGAAGGGGTCGTTCTGCGCGGACGGTCGGTGCATGTAGGCCACCGGTCCGATGGCGGGCTCTCCCACCGGCGCGCCCAGGATCGAGACCCCGACGGAGTGGCTGATCGGCACCTCGTATCGGGCCGACAGCTCCATGAATAGATCGTGCGGGTGCTGCCGGTCCACCAGCGGTGCACCCTGGTACGACTCCCCGGTCTGCAGCAGCAACGGGTAACCGCGCGCCCCGACGGTGAACGGCTCAGCGCTCAGCATGCCGTGCAGATGCAGCATGCCGGAGCCGACGGGCCGCATGGCCATGATCATCGCCCAATTGGTGCTACCGACCTGGTCGTCACCGCGGAAAGTACCCTGGTGGTCATAGTACAGGTCCACATCGCCGTGAACCATCAACGACCATCCCTCTGGCATGAGGTGATAGGCGCGCATCGGTGAGGCATCCGGCAACCAGGACGTGCCGGAGCCCATCCTGGTCATCGGGATGCCGAAGGGTCGCGGCAGCATCGACATGCCGGGCATCGACGCTGTATCGGCCATCCCGTGCGCGGCTGTGTCGGGGTGCTCGGTGTTTTTGTGGTGCTCGTGCTCCTGGGCACGGGCCACCCCTGGAGCCCTGAGTGCTATGCATAGGGCACTCGTCGTTATCCAAATGCGCGACAGGGCTACCCTGCGGGCAGGCACGTGGTCCGGCATGGTGACCTCCTAGTCTGGATGATCCGGGAGCCAACCTTGGCCCCCGACGCGCAGGACTAGGCGATCAGCTGTGGTGGTGGAGTATCAGGAGGGGAGACCGCGGAGTGAGCGCGACGCCGGCCAAGATCGAGAGCCACGCGATGACCTTGAAGGATAAGGCCCGCCGTGCGGGACGGCACAAGAGCGTTCGCGGTGGCCCCGGTACATGGAGAGACCCGCGCGCACTCGGACGCGGGACAGTGGGGGCACCCGTGATCGTGGCGCTGAATCCAAGCCTCCGGGGCGTGCCCGCGCGGCACGGTGGCTGAACCCGCCAACTGGTGGTTGTGCTGCTCAGCCAGCTCGTGTTGAGCACAATGCGGGCGCTGCATGGCTTCGAGCCCGATGCTCGGCGTGGTGACGAGGCCCAGCAGGAGCATCAGCAGTCGAACGGCCCTGGCCGCCCTCGAAGCACGCGCACCGACCATCATGACCGGACCATAGGCCTACTGGGGCTCACACGCAATGCGGTGCGGTGTCCCAGGGGTCACGCCGAACATCCGGGCGGCTTCAGGGATTCACGTCGGAGCCCAATCGTGCTAACGCGATTGTCTCGCCTGCCAGAGAAAGTAGAAGGGCTTTCCCTGGGCACGTAGCTTCGCCGCCTCAACATCGGCCCCCGCCTTAAGCACCCCAACCGCCCCGGCTGCTCCCGCTGTGACGACGCCTGCGGCTGGCCCTCCAACAACTGCTCCCGCCAACATAGCCGCTGCCGACGGAGGCGAAACCGGTAGCAGTTGCGACTGGCTCTGGTCTGTCAGCGCCCTCGGGTTTAGCCTAGGGGTACCCCGCTCCGGCACGTCTCTGTGACCGAGACCCTGGAAAGCCTTAAGGCCGCCCTGACCGACCGCTACACGCTCGAGCGCGAGCTCGGCCGTGGTGGCATGGCTACGGTCTATCTCGCGCACGACCTCAGGCACGACCGATCGGTGGCGCTGAAGGTACTCCACCCCGACCTTACCACCACGCTCGGTCCCGATCGCGTCCAGCGCGAAATCCGCTATGCCGCCCGGTTGCAGCACCCGCACATCCTCACCGTGCTCGACTCGGGCGAGTCGGGTGGGCAGCTCTGGTTCACCATGCCGTACGTCGAGGGCGAGAGCCTGCGCGAGCGACTGACGCGCGACCGGCAGCTCTCGCTCGAGGACGCCCTCCGGATCGGGCGCGAAGCAGCACAGGCCCTCCAATACGCCCACGAGCACGACGTCCTCCACCGCGACATCAAGCCCGAGAACCTGCTCCTCACCCGTGACGGCAACACGCTCGTCGCGGACTTCGGGGTGGCCCGCGCACTCGCGAGCGAGGAGGCGCTGACCCAGACCGGGCTCACCGTGGGCACCCCAGCGTACATGAGCCCGGAGCAGGCGGCAGGTGAGCGCCAGCTCGATGCCCGAAGCGACATCTACTCACTGGGGTGCGTGCTGTACGAAATGCTTTGCGGTGAGCCGCCGTTCACGGGACCTACGGCGCAGGCAATCATGGCGAAGCGATTCAGCACTTCGCCTACGCCCGTTCGCGTGACGCGGCCGGAGGTGCCGGCTGACGTGGACGACGTCGTGCAGCGCGCGCTCGCCCGCACGCCGGCGGACCGGTTCGCGTCGGCGGGTGAGATGGCCCAGTCGCTTCGGCCCAGCGTCGCGACGCCGGCCGCCACCGGTGTCCTCGAGCGGGCCCCAGCGCGGCACCAGGAAGGGTCCCACCGCACCCGCTGGCTCGTGGCAGGCGGCGTCGCGGCCCTGACGCTCGTGGCCATGGTGGCGCTCATGCGAAACCACGACCGGCCGGTGGCCCTCGACCGGGGTGTCATCGCCGTCGCCCCCTTCCGGGTCACCGGTGCGGATTCCTCACTCGGCTACCTGCGGGAGGGAATGGTAGACCTCCTGTCGACCAAGCTGAGCGGCACGGCGGCCCTGCGGCCGGCACCCGCGGGTGCCTTTCAACCCTTTCGACTTCGGCAGGCCCCCATTCTTCACCTATGGCAACCTGGTCGCCGCGCGACTCCACGAGGACGCCGGCGATACGGCGGCTGCGCTGGCCGCCCTTCGCCGACGGGTCATCGGCCTTGCCACCTATCCTCACTACGTGCGCTATCGCCGCGAGGAGGGCCGCCTCGCCGCGTCAGAGGGTGACACGGCGGGTGCGATCCGGGCCTACCGTCATTATCTCGCCCTTCGGAGTGCCCCCGAGCCACGGCTCCGGGCTCAGGCTGACACGGTCCAGATTGAGCTGGCCGCACTCCTTCGTGCCGCGGGCCGGCACTGAGACCGGACGCAGCTGGGCCTCTCCTGATCCAAAGTCAAACCCGGGCTGCCCCATCAAACCCCGGCTGTCCCAATGGTGCCATCGCGCCATCGGGCGTCTCGGTGCGGAGTAGAGTGGCAGCAAATCGTTAAGGTACAGTTTAGGTAGAATCGGGGACGTGCGGGGGGCTAACTAGAATGGCCAGGGATGGAATTGAACCCCCGACACGCGGATTTTCAGGGCGTCAGCGGCTGTTCCCCTGAGAGCTGCGGAGATCGGTTCAGCGCCTTCCAGCAACGACTTACAGTCCGCGGCAGGGCTGCCCAGCACTGACTAGAACCGTCCAGGAATGCGGAGTTCAGGTACTACTCAGGTACGAAATCCGGCACCTTGGTCCCGCCCGCGCTGGTCGGCTGCGTTAGCGGGTTAGGCACACGTGACACCTCCCTCCTCACGTCTGTGAGAGTGGCGTCGCGACGGGCGTCACGCGCTCCCATGACTTCTTGCTTTCTTCTGTCAACCATCTGCGGTATACATACGTCCTGCGGCCATCCCAATTCCTACACCGTCTTCTGCACGCTCATGAGACTCGGGAGGATGGGCGATGACCTTTGAGGAAATCCTGGACCAGGCGATAGCCATGCTCCAGCACCGGGGGCGCCTGACCTACAGCACGCTCAAGCGGCAGTTCCAGCTTGACGACGCGGCCCTGGCCGATTTAAAGAATGAACTCATTGAGGGCCACCGCGTAGCGGTCGATGAACGGGGTAATGTCCTGGTCTGGACGGGCGGGACAGAGATATCTCCACGCACCGCCCCATCTGCTCCCCAACCAGGGCCACAGCCTGACACCTCTGACGCTCAGCGGACGCCGAGCCTTCCCGCACCGACTGCTCCACTGTCTTCTGACCCCGAACGCCGCCAGCTCACCGTGTTGTTTTGTGACCTGGTGGACTCCACCGCACTCGCGAGTGAGCTCGACCCGGAAGACTTGCGCGAAGTGGTGCGGGCCTATCAAGACACGTGCGCCAAGGTCATCGCCCGCTTTGAAGGGCATATCGCGCAGTATCTCGGTGATGGCCTGCTCGTCTACTTCGGCTACCCCCTCGCGCATGAAGATGACGCGCAGCGGGCGGTGCGGGCCGGGGTGGGCATCGTGGAGGCCATGGGCCAACTCAATACCCGCCTGGCGCAGGAGCACAGGGTGCAGTTGGCCGTACGCCTGGGCGTCCACACCGGCCTCGCTGTCGTGGGTGAGGTGGGAGGCGGCACACGGCAGGAGCAGTTAGCCCTAGGCGAGACCCCCAATGTGGCCGCCCGCCTGCAAGGCATCGCCGCGCCCAATACCCTGGTGATCAGTGCCGCCACTTTTCAGCTGCTCGGTGGCTTCTTTGCTTGCCAGCCCCTCGGGACACCGCTACTCAAAGGTCTAGCCCAGCCACTGGTAGTCTATCGGGTGCTATATGAGAGTATGGCGCGCAGTCGTCTGGAAGCGGTCGGGAGCACCAACCTGACCCCACTGGTGGGCCGAGAGCAGGAAATCGGGGTATTACAGGAGCGTTGGGCGCAGGTCAAGGACGGCTTTGGGCAGGTGGTGCTGCTCAGCGGCGAAGCCGGCATTGGCAAATCGCGCCTGGTGCAGGTGCTGACAGCCCAGGTGGCCGCCGAGCCGCAGGCGTGGCTGACACCGTGCCAATGTTCGCCCTATCACCACAACAGCGCCTTGTATCCGTGGATCGAGCTGCTGGAGCGGGTGGTGCTACGCTTCGAGCCGGAGGAGACCCCACAGCAGAGGCTCCGCAAACTTGAGGGATTCCTGGTGCAATATGGCCTGCCGCTCGCAGAGACCGTGCCCCTATTTGCCAGCCTGCTGTCCCTGTCCCTCCCCGCCGACTATACGCCGTTGCCCTTGTCGCCTGAGCAACAGAAGCAGCAGACCCTGCACGCCCTCCTGACCATCCTGCTGCGCATTGCCGCCCAGCAGCCGGTACTCTTTGTGATAGAAGACCTGCACTGGGTCGATCCGTCCACCCTCGAGTTTCTCAACCTGCTGGTCGATCAAGGCCCGACGGCCCGCGTCCTGGCCCTATTCACCTTTCGGCCCGATTTCAGTCCGCCCTGGACGGGGCGTTCACACTGCACCCAGGTGACGGTCAATCGATTACTCCGCCGTCAAGCCGTGGAGGTGATCCGGCAGGTGGCCCAGGGCAAAGCCCTGCCCGCCGAGGTGGTCGAGCAGATCGTGGCGAAAACCGATGGGGTCCCGCTGTTTGTGGAGGAATTGACCAAAATGGTCCTGGACGCCGGCCTGCTTGAGGAGCAGGCCGACCACTACGCGCTGACTGGCCCCCTGCCCCCGCTGGCCATTCCGACCACGCTGCACGATTCGCTGATGGCACGGTTGGATCACCTGGCGGCCGTGAAAGGACTGGCGCAACTGGGGGCGACGCTGGGGCGCGAGTTTCCCTATGACCTGCTGCAGGCCGTCTCGCCGTGGGACGAGGGGACGTTGCGGCGGGGGCTGCAGCAGTTGGTCGAGGCGGAGTTCCTGTATCAGCAGGGCCTGCCGCCGCAGGCCACCTACCGCTTCAAGCATGCGTTGATCCAGGACGCCGCCTATCAGTCCTTGCTGCGGAGCACCCGCCAGCGGCACCATCAGCACATTGCCCAGGTGTTAGAGGCACGCTTTCCGACACTCTGCGCGACACAGCCCGAGGTGCTGGCGCATCACTTTACCGAAGCGGGCCTCCGCGAGCAGGCCATCGGCTACTGGCAACAGGCAGGCCAGCGGGCCATCGAGCGCTCGGCGAACCTGGAAGCGATTGGGCATCTGACGACGGCGCTGGACGTCCTCAAGCCGCTGCCGGACACCCCCGAGCGTACGCAGCATGAACTCACGCTGTACACCGCGCTGGGGGTGCCGCTGCGGGCCACCAAGGGGTTTGGCGCCCCGGAAGTGGGGCAGGTCTACGCCCGAGCCCGGGCGCTGTGCCAGCAGGTGGAGGAGACACCGCAGCTCTCCCCGGTGCTGCGGGGCCTATGGGAGTATTATGAACTGCAAGGGGAGTTACAGACAGCGCGCGAGTTGGGCGAGCAGCTCTTAACACTAGCCCAGCATGTCCGAGAGGAGGAGCTCCTCCTCGTGGCCCACCATGTGCTGGGGGATACCTTGGTATGGCTGGGAGAGTTCGCTGGCGCCCGTGCCCACCTGGAGCAAGGCATGGTGCTCTACCATCCCCAGCAGCATCGCGCCCACGCCTTTCTTTATGGCTATGACTCTGGGGTGCACGGCCTCTCCTTTGGGGCCTGGGCACTGTGGTACCTTGGCTATCCGGACCAGGCCCTGCGGCGAGTCCACGACGCGCTGCGCCTCGCCCAGGACGTGTCGCACCCCTTTAGCCTGGGCTTTGCCCTCGCCTTTGCGGCCTGGCTCCATCAGCTGCGCCGGGAAGGCCACGCCGCGCATGAGCGGGCCGCGGCGCTGATTGCGCTGGCAACCGACCAGGGGTTTCCCTTCTGGGACTCGTGGGGCACAGTGCTTCGGGGCTGGGCGTTGGCCGAGCAGGGACAGTGCGCGGAAGGTATTGCGCAGCTGCGCCAGGGCATCGCGGCCTGGCGGGCGACGGGAGCGGCGCTGCAACTGCCCTACTATCTTGCTCTGCTGGTAGAAGCGTATGGGAAAGCTGGGCAAGCTGAAGAGGGGCTGCGGGTGCTGGCCGAAGCGTTGGCGGCGGTGCACACAACGGGCGAACGTCAACACGAGGCCGAGCTCCATCGGCTCAAGGGAGCATTACTCCTGGCGCAGGATGGCGCTGATGCGCAGGCGGCGGAACGCTGTTTTCGCCAAGCGATAGATGTTGCCTGTCAGCAGCAGGCGAAGTCGCTGGAACTGCGCGCTGCCACGAGCCTCAGTCGGCTTTGGCAGCAGCAGGGCAATTGCGCCGAAGCCCATAAGCTGCTCGCGCCCATCTACGGCTGGTTCACTGAGGGCTTTGACACCGCTGATCTCCAGGAGGCCAAGGCGCTGCTGGAGACGTTGGCGTAACGCGGCGCGCATCGAGCATCACCGAGACCTTTCAATACCACCGAATTCAGATACTAAATAGGTACTGAAAGTTCGAACCGCTAACCGGCATCCCCGACAAGGGTGACCGGCGACCCACAGTGGCCGCATTGTCGCTAAAATCGTTCGCGGCGCGTTCACATGGCTGCGCCGCGAACCCTCAAGCCCTGACGCCCTCGACAACCGAAAGGTGGGTTTCGGTGGCAACGACGCGCCGAAGCCTGAACTCGGATCGCTTCAGCAGCTCCCGGAACTCCGCCTGGGTGCGCTCTCGTCCGCGTGGCGTGAGCACCAGCATCTCGAGATCCAGGAGTTTGCCGAAGTGCGCCCTGTTTCCGGGCGGGATGACAGCGTCGACGATCAGCACTTTCCCGCCGGGCTGCATGGCGCGGTGGCAGTTTCGGAGGATCTGAGTTGCCCGCTGGTCGTCCCAGTCGTGGATGATGTGTTTCATTAAGTAGGCGTCGCCTCCCACCGGAACGGATTCGAAGAAATCCCCGCTGATGACTTGGCACCGGTTGGCCACGCCAGCGCTCTGGAGCAGAGCGGTGGCCCCGGCGGTCACGTGTGGAAGGTCGAAGAGAACGCCACGCATCCTTCTGTTCGCCTTGAGAACGGTCGCAACCATGAGGCCGTGTCCGCCGGCAACGTCCACCAGAGTGCGGATCTTGGAGAAGTCGTATGCGGCGACAACAGCCTTCGCCTCCAAGGTGCTGATTGAGGTCATCGCCGCATCGAACACCGCTGCAGATTCCGACATCTTCGCAAAGTACTCGAAGATGGGCATGTCGAAGACATGGTCAAAAGCCGGCTCACCCGTTCGGACGCTATGACGAAGCTCTCCCCACGGGCGCCATGTGCTCTCGTGGCCTACGAAGCGCCCATAGCCGCCGAGCGCTTGGGCCGAGTCTGTGCGGAGTAGCCCGCCGAGGGGAGTGAGCTGGAATCTCCGGTTTCCGGTCTCGGCGAAGAGCCCAACGCTCCCCAAGGCGCGGAGCAGCCGATAGACACCGTCTTCCGAGGCGTTCGCCATTCGCGCAATGTCGGCGGCCGTCCTGGACCCATCCTTCAAGACGTCTGCAATACCGAGCTCGGCGGCGACTGCAATCGCCTGACTCACCCACTTACCGGCAGTCAGGTTCATGAAGGTCATCGGATCGGAAGCCTTCTTCGTTGAAGCCCGTCTCGGCTTCGCCATATTCTTCCTCACGTGGCGTGCGACTTCCAATGAGCACCTCAAGGTAGGACTGCCGCACGGCAGTTAGGCGCTTAGCGGAGGTCGCTCTGGGGCGAACCTCGAAGGTGCGGCTAGATAGTGCTAGGCCCCTAGGACTTCTCTGACGCGATCTGAACGAGGAGTCATGGCGGAACATGTTCCAGAAATTGAAGCCCAGCAAGTGGGCCCCAGGGTATGGAAGCGCTTCCATCAGACCCTCCAGCCACCATCAAGGTCCCGAGCAAGGGTTCACGTGCTTTTTCAGGTGCCGCGAACGCGAAAGCCCACCGCCAGTGGGTGGGCCTAAAACAGACCAACTCGCGAATCAGCAAGAGATTAAACAGATGGCCAGGGAGGGATTTGAACCCCCGACACGCGGATTTTCAGTTCCTGGCAGAGCGAAACACCTGACCAGTGCCGACCGCTCAGGTGTTGTGGTTGCGGCACTTGGGCCACAGGTGTGTTGTCCCTTGTAGTCTGCAGTTGTCTGGGGTTCGGACACAGGTTCGGGCACAGGTGCCCTCGCCCAAACACCCCCCCCTCAACCGCTCCACCACCGGGCCTGTCTAACGCCTAGTCCTCGCCGCCGGCTCCCACATCCAGCCAGATGATCGGGCCCTCGAAAAAAATACACAACAGTCCCTCTAAAAAAATCTACGACCATCCAGGCGGGGAGATCGTGGCTCTGCGGGGCTCCTGCTGCTTCACGAGTCATGGGGGGCAAGGAGCTACCGGCGCGCCTGAACGTGCGGCGCCAGGGGCGGCGGGCCCCAGCTGGGGCAGCTCATCATGGAGCGCCGTTCGGCTCAGGAGCGGGCGAGAATATCTAGGAACTCCCGGACCACTCCGTCGGGCTCCTCGAAACATCGACTCGCGTCGAAGTGCTCCACCACCCGTACACCGTGCGCCCCGAGCTCGCGCTCGAAGGCGTAGCTCCCCCGGAATCCCCCCTCGAGTTGTGACGGCAGATCTGGCTGCGGGACCGGAAACGCGAGTGGTGGCTGCGGCCGTATAAGTGGCGGCGGCGGTATCAATAGTAGAGGAGCTCGCGGGGGGGGGAAGGAGGCGCTCGCCGGCCCCGAGCCTCGGCCGCGAGCCTCGGTTGCCGCTCCGGCTGGCGCTCCACCCCCGCCGAGGGCAGATTAAGCTGACCCTCACCCGGATCCCCGTGACCGTTCCCGCGGCCCTGGCGGACGCATTGCGCGACCGGTACGTGCTCGACCGCGAGCTGGGCCGCGGCGGCATGGCGACGGTCTATCTCGCGCACGATCTGCGGCACGAGCGGCCGGTCGCCCTCAAGGTCCTCCACCCCGATCTGGCCCAGACCCTAGGCCCCGAACGGTTTCAGCGCGAGATCCGGCTGGCCGCGCGGCTTCAGCACCCCCACATCCTGACGGTCCTCGACTCGGGCGAAGCCGCCGGACGACTGTGGTTTACCATGCCCTTCGTCGAGGGCGAGAGTCTCCGCGACCGCCTGAATCGGGAGAAGCAGCTCCCGGTGGAGGCGGCGCTCCGCATCGCCACCGAGGCGGCGCGCGCGCTCGAGTACGCCCACCGCCACGGCGTGCTCCACCGTGACATCAAGCCCGAGAACCTCCTCCTCACCGCCGACGGCTCGACCCTGGTTGCCGACTTCGGCATCGCCCGCGCGCTCGCGGCCGAGGGTGACCGCCTGACCGAGACCGGGCTCGCCATCGGGACGCCCGCGTACATGAGCCCTGAGCAAGCGATGGGCGAGCGCGCCCTCGACGCGCGCACCGATGTCTATTCGCTCGGCGCCGTACTGTACGAGATGCTGGCCGGCGAGCCGCCATTCACGGGGCCCACGGCGCAGGCCATCATCGCCAGGCGTTTCAGCGGCGAGGTGCCGCGGGTGCGTCAAGTGCGGTCCAGTGTCCCGGCAGCGGTGGACGAGGCGGTGCACCGCGCGCTCGCACCGGTGGTGGCCGACCGGTTCGAGTCGATCGAGGCGTTCGCGCGTGCGCTGGGGGCGGAGAGCGGCACGACGGTCCCGGTCGCTGCGGCTCCCGCCGCCGCGCCGCCCGCTGCCATGCCTGGGGCGCCGGCAGCCACCCCGCAGGCCCGACGCCGCGTGCCCGTCGCCGCTCTCACGCTCGGTCTCGGCTTCCTCGTGGGACTCGGTGTCCTCTTCGCCTGGCGGCGCGGCCACCCGGGCGCGGAGGCCGCCACGGGCGCGCGGGTGGTGGCGGTCCTCCCCTTCGAAAACCTGGGGGACTCGAGCGACGCCTACTTCGCCGACGGCGTGGGCGACGAGGTCCGTGCGAAGCTGTCCGGCGTCGGCGGGTTGTCGGTTATCGCGCGCGGGAGCTCGAACCAGTATCGCCACACGACCAAGTCTCCGGCGGAGATCGCGCGCGAGCTGGGCGCGGACTACCTGCTCACCGCCACGGTGCGGTGGGACAAGGCCGGCGGCTCAAGTCGGGTGCGGGTCTCGCCGGAGCTGGTGGATGTAGCTCCAGGCCACGCGCCCCGCACCCGCTGGAGCCAGCCGTTCGAGGCGGCGCTGACCGACGTGTTTCAGGTGCAGGGCGAGATCGCCGGCAAGGTGGCGAGCGCGCTCGACATTGCGCTCGCCGACAGCGCCCGACGCAAGCTCGAGAAAGCGCCGACTGCGAACCTGGAGGCGTATGACGCCTACCTCAAGGGCCTGGCCAGCGCTGGCAACGATCCCGCGACCCTCCGGCGAGCCATCAAGTATTACGAGCAGGCGGTCGCGCTCGACTCCACCTTCACCGCCGCCTGGAGCCGCCTGGCCCGCGTCCGGTCGTTCCTGTACTTCAACAGCGTCCCCACGCCGCAGCTCGCGGCTGAAGCGAGGCATGCCGCCGAGCGGGCTGCGGCGCTGGACCCGGATGGGGAGGACACGGCCCGCGCCCTGTCCGCCTATTACGTCAACGTGGAGCTGGACAATCAGAAGGGGCTCGCCGCCATTCAGCGCGGGCTCGCTGCCGCGGCCAACAAGGTGGAGATGCTCGCGTCCATCGCCCAGTACGAGCAGGCGTTGAATCGCTGGGAGGGGACCCTCGAGCCGCTCCAGCGGGCCGCCGCGCTCGACCCGCGCTCGGCGATTGCCGCAGGACGCGTGGCCAACACGCTGCTCTACCTCCGGCGCTATGGCGAGGCGAAGGTGGCCGCGGACCACGCGCTCGCGCTCGCGCCCACGAACTTGAACTTCATCGAGCAGCGCGTGATGGTGAGCCTGGCGGAGGGCGACCTGCCGGGCGCCCGCTCGGTGATCGCGGCGTCGGCCGGAGCGGTGGGCACCGACGCGCTGCTGGAATTCCTCTCCGTGTACCAGGATCTCTACTGGGTGCTCGACGAGAAGCAGCAGCAGCGGGTGCTCGGCCTGCCGGTCGCCGCGTTCGACGGGGACCAGGGGGCAAGGGCGATCGTGCGGGCACAGCTCTTCGATCTGCTGGGCGACCAGCGGCAGGCGCGCGCCAACGCCGACACCGCGCGGGCGGCATTCGAGGAACAGCTGCGCGCCGCTCCGCTCGACGGCCAGCGGCACGCCGTCCTCGGTCTGGCCCTGGCCTTCATGGGGCGGAAAGCGGCAGCGATCGCAGAAGGCCGGCGCGGAACCGAGCTCTGGCCGATCAGTCGCGACAGCAACAACGGCGCCTACGTCCAGCTCCAGCTCGCCCGCATCTACATGATCGTGGGCGAGCCCGAGCTGGCGATGGATCAGCTCGAGCCGCTGCTCAAGATGCCGCATTACCTCTCGCCGGGCTGGCTCCGGAGCGACCCCACCTGGGCCCGGCTCAAGGACAACCCGCGGTTCCAGCGGCTGGCCGCGCGAGGGTGAGCGCGACGCCGAAGTCGGCCACCAGAGCATGCCATCCACCCGCCGCGCTTTGTAGTCACCCTTCAACGCTGCGCGCCTGGGACCCTTCCCTTCCATTGATCTCCAGCACTCGAATTTCCTGCCCCGGCCTAAGGAAGCGGTTCCCTTTTTCTCGCGCCGCCGGTAGCCTATGAGGTGATGCCGCGAGACCTCGACGTGCGCCTCCAATGAATGTCCGTGTAGGGCTTTGCGGCTTTACAATGTCCATGAAGACATACGCGCTTCACTTTCCCGTGGTCGAAGTGCAGAACACCTTCTACGACCCCCCACCGGACGCTACGCTCAAGAAGTGGCGCACTGTGACTCTCTCGTCGCTCGAGTACACCATCAAGGTGTGGCAACTGGTCACCCACCCGGCGAACAGCCCGACGTACCGGCGTATGAAACGGCCCCTCGATCCGAAACAAGAGCCCGGTCTCTTCCGCAACTCTCCCGCGGTGGACGAGGGTTGGCAGAGCTCGCTGCACTGCGCGAGCGTGCTCTCTGCCAGCGCCATGCTGTTTCAGTGCCCTGCCAGCTTCACGCCCGAAGCTGATAACGTCGCACGCATGCGGAGTTTTTTCGAGCGCATCGAGAGGCCGAGGCCGCGCCTACTTTGGGAACCCCGCGGGCCAAAGTGGGTTGCCCAGCGCGACCTCGCGCTCTCGCTCTGCCAAGACTTGAACTTGGTGCACGTCGTGGACCCATTCGTCGTGCCCCCAGAACCAGGCCGGGCTGTGTATTGGCGCCTGCACGGTATCGGCGGTGTCCGGCATTCCTACACTGACGAGCAGCTACGGGCCTTGCAGCGCATTCTAGTGGGGGTCGCCCCTACCGAGCCCGCTTACGTAATGTTTAACAATCTCTCGCGGGTGGCGGACGCGAAGCGCTTCAAGCTTCTTGTCATGGCGCCCCGAGCCTGATCGCTCATACCAGTTTCTTCGCGCCAGAGTTCGGGCACCACCCTACGTTCCTTAGACCTGAAGCGCCGTCAAACGCAAACGGAAGGTGAAGTAGTGTGACAGCCGACGGGGTGCGTCGTCATTGGGGGGAAGCCGATGAGTTCCGAGGACGACCGCAAATTCGCCGCAATGGCCATCGAGCAAGCCGCCCAAAGCAAGGACGAGAATCAGTCCAAGGCCCACCCTCGCGTCGGCGCAGTGGTGGTGAAGAATGGGCAAGTGCTCGGTGTCGCCCACCGCGGGCAGAAGGAGCCTGGAGAACACGCCGAGTACACGGTGCTTGAAAGGGTCTTGGGCAGCGTCGATGTCTCGAGCGCGACCGTCTATACGACCTTAGAGCCGTGCACCTATCGCAATCCGCCCAAGATCCCCCTGCGTCGAGCGCCTACTCGATCGGCAGGTCAGCCGTGTCGTCATCGGCATGCTAGACCCGAACCAGCGAATTCGAGGTCGCGGGGAATGGCACTTGCTCAAGCACAACATCGCCGTCGGTCGGTTCGACCCGGATCAGGTCCGGTCGTTGATGGACATGAATCGGGGATTCATCCGGGATCAGGAGGGTCCGGAGTTGAAGATCACGTCTCCCGCGGCGGGCTTCACGACATCCGATGAGGAGATCGTCGTGCGAGGCACCCAGCGCAATGTCGGGGGCGTGTGCATCTTCCTCCGTCGGTCTCAACAAGCCAGGTTCATACGGAATTCTCGCAACGGAACTGAGCGAGGACTTGTGGATGATGGTGGCCCTCTACTTCGACGTCGCCAAACAGCTCAAGACCTGGATGGGAAGGATTATGCCGAACCATCCACCTGGAATGCATGTATACGATCAGATCGACGTCGAGCGGAGGTAATGTAGAGGATGGAGAGTATGTAGCAGCCGCAGCGGTCGCTGCGGCTGCTGTTGCACTTCCAGGGATTCCAAGTCGCTCACGCTATATGTTAGTCCGGATGTAGCCCGGGCCGTCCATGCTGACACCTTGGACAGCGACGTTGCCAGTTATCGCTCCCGTTCGAACCGTAATCGTACGAGCAGTCTCCGCAGTGAAGCGCGAATGCGCTGCATAAAGTCGTTTCCGGGAATAGCGGAACATTTACCACGACAGCCTTTGAGTTCGGCGGTGCAATGGCCAGGGAGGGAATTGAACCCCCGACACGCGGATTTTCAGTCCGCTGCTCTACCAACTGAGCTACCTGGCCGTGGGGCCGGAATATAGAAAGACCGTCCAACCCCGCCAAGGGACTCGGAAAGGACTTGGAGAGAACCATTTCCCCACGCCCGGCGTTGATTCCGGAACCCGCTCCCGAGGCTCGCATGACCCGTCTTCCCCTGCTCGCGGCCGCGTATTCCCTGTTCCTCGTCGGCGCCGGCCCGCTCGATCAACCCACCCCCCGCCCCGCCCCCGACTGGGCCAATACCAGTTGGCTCAACGCCGACCGGCCCCTCGCCTTGAAGGACCTCCGCGGCCGCGTGGTGCTCCTCAACTTCTGGGTCTTCACCTGCTACAACTGCACCAACACCGTCCCCTCCCTGGTGGACTTCGATCGGCGCTACCGCAATCGAGGCCTGACCATCCTCGGCATCCATACCCCGGAGTTTCCGCCCTACGCCGGTGAGCACGACAAGGGCAACGTGGAGCGCGCGCTCCGTCAGT